>CAVIXY010000186.1:0-2011 GCA_963646665.1 Bacteroides sp. CAG:545 | reverse complement strand
CCACGCTGGCCTTGCTGGCGTTGCGGCCGCGCTTGAACACGGCCAGCTCGTCCTCGGTGAACAGCGGTTCCAGCAGCTGCTCTTCCCGGAACTGTGCCCGGGCGGAAACATACTTGACCTTTTCCGCGTTGAGCTTTCCGGCGGACAGGCGGTGGTGCTCCACAAGGCGCTGACGCACCAGCAGTTCCAGCACGCTGTCACCCACAAAGGCCAGCGCCAGAGGGCTCAGCTCACGCGGGTCGATCTTTTCCGATTCGTTCATAGTGACCTCTTAGAAGATGTAATCGAACTGGTAATCGCCGATGAGGATGGTGTCGTTCTCCTGCACGCCCTTTTCCACCAGAGCATCCAGAATGCCGCTCTCGCCCAGCTGACGCTGGAAGAACTGCAGGCTCTCGTAGTCGTCCACATTGCTGCCGGCCAGAATATACTCCAGCCACGGAGCCTCCACGCTCCACACATGGGCTTCCATGCGCTTGATGTTGAACGCGCGGTCGTTTGCCTTGGGTTCGGGCTTCTTGTACTCGGGGGCAAACACCGGCACCGGCGGGATATCCTTCAGGCGGTTATAGACCAGGCCCGGCAGCTCCTTCACGCCCTGCATGGTGGCGGCGGAGATGGGCACGAAAGTCAGGCCCTTGCCCTCCACATACTTACGGAAGCTCTCGATCTGCTCCTCGGTGGCCAGGTCGCACTTGTTGCCCACCACGATCTGCGGGCGCTCGGCCAGCACGGGGCTGAACTTTGCCAGCTCTTCGTTGATCTTTTCGAAGTCCTCAATGGGTTCGCGGCACTCGCTGCCGGAGACGTCCACCGCATGCAGCAGCAGGCGGCAGCGCTCCACATGGCGCAGGAAGTCGTGGCCCAGGCCGATGCCCTCGCTGGCGCCCTCGATCAGGCCGGGGATGTCGGCGCAGACAAAGCTTGCACCCTCCGCCACGGACACGACGCCCAGGGTGGGCACCAGCGTGGTGAAGTGGTAGTTTGCAATCTTGGGCTTGGCCGCGCTGATAGTGGAGATGAGGGTGGACTTGCCCACATTGGGGAAGCCGATCAGGCCCACATCTGCGATCAGTTTCAGCTCCAGCGTGACCTGAATGTCCTCACCGGGCATACCGGGCTTTGCAAACTTGGGGATCTGGCGGGTGGGGGTAGCAAAATGTGCATTGCCGTAACCGCCGCGGCCGCCTTTTGCGATGGTGACGGGATTGTGGTCGGACAGGTCCGCGATCACAAGGCCGCTCTCAGCGTCCTTGATGACGGTGCCCAGAGGCACCTTAATGACCAGATTTTCGGCATTTTTGCCATGGCACAGGCTTGCGCCGCCCTTGCCACCCTCCGGAGCCACATACTTGCGCTTGTAGCGGAAGTCCATCAGGGTGGTCAGGTGGTCGTCCACCACAAAGATGATGTCGCCGCCGCGGCCGCCGTCGCCGCCGTCCGGGCCGCCTGCGGCCACGAATTTTTCACGGTGAAAGCTCACCGCGCCGTCGCCGCCTTTGCCCGCGTGGAGCCATATCGTGGCGATGTCGATAAAGTTGGTTTGTGCTGCCATACAGCCCCTCCTTATTTCATCAAAAAAAGCCGGGCCACGAGGGTCCGGCTCTCTACGTTTTTGCAGTTATCCGAAAGAAGTTACTGCTTCACGCTGCACTTCTTGCCGTTCTTGCCCACGCGCTCGAAACGGACGGTACCGTCCACCAGAGCAAACAGGGTGTCATCGCTGCCCTTGCCAACGTTCTCACCCGGCATGATGTGGGTGCCACGCTGACGAACCAAGATGTTGCCGGCCAGAACGAACTGACCATCTGCACGCTTGGTGCCCAGACGCTGTGCTGCGGAATCGCGGCCGTTCTTGGTGCTGCCTACGCCCTTTTTATGTGCCATTGTAATTTACCTCCTTAGCCGTTGATCGCAGTGATCTCAACCTTGGTGAAGGGCTGACGATGGCCCATACGGCGAGCACTGTGCTTCTTTGCGCGATAGGTGATGATGTTCAGCTTCTTGCCCT
>CAVIXY010000185.1:0-2023 GCA_963646665.1 Bacteroides sp. CAG:545 | reverse complement strand
GGATGTTGACTTCGACAAGAAGCGCATCAGCCTGTCCATGAAGGCTCTGCTGAACAACGATGCTGAGTAATCAGCCTGGTTTGAAGCAAAGCTTCTGACACATGCGATCAACAGCCCCGTTGCCGGGAAAACGGCGGCGGGGCTGTTTTTATAACCAAAACTGTAATTTTCTCCCTTTGTCGGGGACAAAATACAAGATAAAGACATAACTTTATGGTAAAATGGATCAAGAAGCACTGGGAAGTGCTCAGTTACCTGATTTTTGGCGTGCTCACCACGCTGCTGAATATCGTGCTCTACGCCCTGTTCAACCAGCTGTTCGGCTACACCGCCGCCAACAGCTGGGGCAATGTGCTGGATAATGCGTTGTGCATCCTGTTTGCCTACTGCACCAACCGGGCTTTCGTGTTCCGCAGCAAAACACAGGGCAGGGCTATGGCCAAGGAGTTTGGCGCCTTTGTCACCTGCCGTTTGGGCACCATGGTGCTGGATGCCGTGATCATGATCGTGGGCGGCAACCTGCTGGCAGTCCAGGGCGCGGCTTTGATGGAAAGCCTGCTGACGGGTGTGCTCACCCGCCTGCACCCGGAAACACTGGTAGGCATTGCTGCGTTTTCGGCAAGTTCTACGGCAGCAGGGGCATCGGTGGCAGTCATCGGCGGCGCGGATGGTCCAACGGCAGTTTTTGTGGCGGCAGGTGCCGCGCAAAGCCTGTGGGGCCTGTGCGTCAAGGTGTTTTCCAATGTGATCGTGGTGGTGCTGAACTATGTGTTCAGCAAGCTCATCATCTTTAAGAAAAAGTAAGAAGATTACCCCTCATCCGTCACCTGCGGTGACACCTTCCCCCCAAGGGGTGAAGGCTTCTGAAAGGGCAGGCCTGTGGTTTCAGGATGAAAAACATCAAGAATGAAAAGCTGACGGCATTGTCGCAGACGATGCGCAAAAATATGACGAAAGAAGAGCGTCACCTTTGGTATGATTTTTTGAAAAGACAGCCAGTCGTTTTTAAGCGGCAGAAGGTGATTGGCAATTACATCGTTGATTTTTTCTGCGCAGAAGCGATGCTGGTGATTGAACTTGATGGCTCACAGCATTACAGTCCGGAAGGAAAACAGTCGGATGCTGTTCGAGACGAATTCCTGAAAGAAAAAGGACTGACGGTTTTGCGATATTCCAATTTGGATATTGCGCAAAACTTTGACGGTGTCTGCGCAGATATCCTGCGGCAGATGAAGCAAAAGCCTTCCCCCGGACGGGGGAAGGTGGCACGCAGTGCCGGATGAGGGCGTTTTCAAACGATGAACATTTTAGGAGGTACGGTATTATGAAACGTGGTCTGAAAGGCTTTGCATTCCTGGTTTCCGGCCTGGTGCTGGGCATTATTGGAGCAACGGCATCGGTAACGGCGATTGCACTGAGCGCTGTGGGCATGGCAAAGGTGCACCGTGCCAACAAGAACTGAGGAGGATAACAACATGAACCGTGAAGAGATTCTCTCCCACGTGGACCACACGCTGCTGAAGCCGGAGGCCACCTGGCCCCAGGTTCAGACCCTGTGTGACGAAGCCATTGCCAACCACACTGCGTCTGTCTGCATCAACACCTGCTATGTTAAGCAGGCCGTGGAATATATGGCAAGCCGCATCCCGGTGTGCTGTGTGGTGGGCTTCCCTCTGGGTGCTATGGACACCAAGTCCAAGGCTTTTGAGGCAAAAACTGCCATCGAGAATGGCGCTTCTGAGGTGGACATGGTGATCAACATCGGCCGCCTGAAGAACAAGGAGTACGATGCCGTGCGCGAGGACATCCGCGCCGTCAAGCAGGCTGTGGGCGATAAGATCCTGAAGGTGATCATTGAGACCTGCCTGCTGACCGATGAGGAAAAGGAAAAGATGTGCGACATCGTCTGCGAGGCCGGTGCCGACTACATCAAGACCAGCACCGGTTTCTCCACCGCAGGTGCCAACTTCCACGATGTGGAACTGATGGTCAAGGGTGTGCATGGCCGCTGCAAGGTCAAGGC
>CAVIXY010000184.1:0-2039 GCA_963646665.1 Bacteroides sp. CAG:545 | reverse complement strand
TCTTGTTCAGGGAGCCGATGGGGGTACCGCCGGTGTACACCAGGCAGATACCGTACACCACCTGCTGCATGCCCAGGGTTGCAATGAAGGGCTGCACCTTCAGGTAGCTGACCACCAGGCCGTTGCACAGGCCGACCACAGCACAGATGGCAATGACCAGGATGAACACCACCGGGGTGGGCAGGGTGGGCATGTTTGCATAGAACTTACCGGCAGCGCCTTCGGTCTGCGCAAAAATGCAGGCCAGGCAGGCGGCAAAGCCGGCCAGACGACCGGCCGACAGATCGTTGCCGGTGGTGATCAGGCAGCCGGAAATGCCCAGCGCAATGATGTAGCGGATGGACACGTTCTTGAACAGGTTGATCAGGTTTGCACCTGCAAAAAAGTTGGGGTGGATGATGCCCACGATCAGCGAGACGACCAGCATCATTACGATAATGGCATTGTTGCTGAGCCATTTGGTTACAGCCTTGCCATTCAATTTCTTGGTAGCTTCCACAATAGACAGCCTCCTTATTTACTGATTTGCCGCAGCGGCGTCCGGTGCGGTCTCAAACTGGGTGGCCAGCGCCATGATGTTCTCCTGGGTAGCGTCCTTGCCGTCAATAAAGCCGGTAATGCGGCCATCGCACATGACCATAACGCGGTTGGACATACCAATGATCTCGCTCATTTCGGAGGAGATCATGATGATGCTCTTGCCCTGCTTGGCCAGGTCGGCAATGATGCAGTAGATCTCGTACTTTGCACCAACGTCAATGCCGCGGGTGGGCTCGTCCAGGATCAGCACATCGGGGTTGTTGGCAAGCCACCGGGCGATCAGCACCTTCTGCTGGTTGCCGCCGGAAAGGCTCTTGATGGGGGTTTTGGGGCTGGGCACCTTAATGGCCATCTTTTCCTTGTTGGTTGCCACCAGGTCCAGGATCTTCTTGTTGTCCAGCATGATGGGGCCTTTGCGCAGAGCATCCAGCGAAGCAATGGAAATGTTGTCTGCTACGCTCAGCACGCCCATGATGCCGGTGGCACGGCGGTCCTCGGTCAGCAGAGCCACGCTCTTCTGGATGGCATCGCGGGGCTGCTTGATGTTCACCTCTTCGCCCTTAATCCACACCTTGCCGGAGGTATGGGCGCGCAGGCCGAAGATGCCTTCCATCAGCTCGGTGCGCTGGGCACCCACCAGACCGGCCACGCCCAGGATCTCGCCCTTTTTCAGCTCAAAGCTGCAGTGGCGGAAGGAGCGCGGATGGATGGAGGTAAAGTCCTCCACCTTCATCATGATCTCATCGGAGGGGTGGTTTTCCAGCGGGGGATACAGGTTGGAAAGCTCACGGCCGACCATCTTGGCAATGATCTGCTCCTTGGTCATGTCGGCCACTTCCCACTTGCCAATGTACTGGCCATCACGCATGATGGTCACTTCATCGGCGATCACCTTGATCTCGTCCATCTTGTGGCTGATGTACACCAGGGCCACGCCCAGGGCTTTCAGTTCCCGCATAATGCGGAACAGGGATTCCACTTCGTTGGCTGTCAGGGACGAGGTAGGCTCGTCCAGGATCAGCACCTTGCAGTTCGCAGAAACGGCCTTTGCAATTTCCACCATCTGCATCTGTGCAATGCTCAGGGACCCCAGCTTTGCATGGGGGTTGATGTCCAGCTTCAGCTTTTTCAGCAGGTCCTCGGTCTCTTTGTACATTTTGGGGTGATCCACCACCGTGATGGGGCCGTACTTTTTGGTGGGGTAGCGCCCCAGCCAGATGTTCTCGGCCACGGTACGGGCCGGGATCGGCTGCAGTTCCTGGTGCACCATGGCAATGCCGCGGTTCAGTGCATCCAGCGGGGTGGGGATGGTCACCTTTTCGCCTTCGTATTCAATTTCGCCCTCGTCCATCTTGTAAATGCCGAACATGCATTTCATCAATGTGGACTTACCGGCGCCGTTTTCGCCCATCAGCGCCATAACTTTACCGGGGCGAAGCTCCAGCTGGGCGTGATCCAGCGCTTTGACGCCGGGGAAGGTCTTGACCACGCCTTTCATT
>CAVIXY010000183.1:813-2047 GCA_963646665.1 Bacteroides sp. CAG:545 | reverse complement strand
AGGGGATGTGCGCGGTCTGCGCTGTGTTCACTTTGCCGCTGTCCCAGATTTGCGTACCGTCTCGCTCCGCCGTAATACGGTAGGCCGTCTGGTGCAGCCCGTCGGCACACTGCCAGCTGAACTGCGGCACGGCACAGCCCAGCCCCAGCGGCGTGGTCAGATATTCGGTTTGCAGATGTACTGCCTGCATGGTTTTCCCCCCCCTTACAATCTGATTTCGGCATCCGGCAGTCCGTCAGCGCTCACACGGACGACGCAGCCCGCGCCGGGGCGCACAACGGCCTGTGCGCAGCCGTAGTAGCTGGTAAAATGCCCGGTTCGATAGCTTTCCTCGGTGCGGGGGTTGGCACTGCCGAAGCCCAGCAACTCACCATTTTCCACAGTAATGTGCAAAAGTCTGTCCGCATTGCTCTCCGTCGTACCGTTGGCGTCGGCAAGGGAAGCATCCAAATAGCACACTTCCACGTCGTTCGGCATGGCGTCACACTTTGCCAGCGCAAGGTGCAGCGGCCCTGTGCAGGAAACCAGCTTGTTACGGCCTGTCTCACGGCCGCTTGCATCAAACGCCACGGCTTCCAGCGTGCCGGGGGCATATTTTACGGCAAAGCTTGCCTTGCAGAGCTTCGGGCGCTTTTTGCCACACGACTTGCCG
The DNA here is from genome assembly GCA_963646665.1 of Bacteroides sp. CAG:545. Taxonomy (GTDB): domain Bacteria; phylum Bacillota; class Clostridia; order Oscillospirales; family Ruminococcaceae; genus Faecalibacterium. Next base: position 1,395 of record CAVIXY010000183.1, on the reverse strand, counting down.
TTTAAGATCAGCTCCACCTGCGCGGCGGCGCTGTACACCTCCACGGTGGTTTTGTTGCCGTCGCAGCCCTGCCACGCCCAGCTGGCCAGCCCGTTGGAGCCGCGCCACACGGCCTTGGCGGGCTTGACGTCCGGATGGTTTGCGGGCTGCACGGCAATCAGAGGCTTGGCAGGGTGCGTCCAGACTGCCGTGGCCAGCATGGCCTCCGCCGTGGGGCGGCCCAGCAGGTCAAACGCGCCGCAGTCGGCCAGCAGCCACGGGTAAGGCTTCGCAAAGCCTTTGCCGTCCGGCGTGTAGGCCCACGCGCCGATGCCTGTCTCGCCCAGATAATCCCAGGCCGTCCACATGAAATCGCCAATCAGGTACGGGTATTTCTCCACCATCTCCCAGTTTTTGGCGATGTCCTGCGGGAAGGTCTCGCTGCCCACCACAATGCGGGCAGGGTGCTTTTTGCCCTCCAGCGGGTAGCGTCCGCTGGCGTAGTTGTAGCCCGCAATGTCCACGGCATCGGCGGCAGGGCTGGACGCGCGATCCACAAAGCCGGCATTGGCAGCCTTGTTCATGCCGGTGCCGACGATGCTC
>CAVIXY010000183.1:0-803 GCA_963646665.1 Bacteroides sp. CAG:545 | reverse complement strand
TGATAAAATTGAACATCGTCGAGTTCATGCCCTGCATCTTGTTTTCACTGCCGTTCTCCTTGCGGCCGCCGTTTTCGTCGTCATAGACACCCTTGCCCCGGCTGGCCGAGGCGATAATGCTCAGATTCAACCCCGCTGTGACCGGGCGGGACGGGTCGATCTCATGCAGCAGCGCGACCATCTCCCGCAGGGCGGCAACGCCCTTTTCCTTGGCGGGTTCCGAGTTCTCGTTGCCGACGGAGTATAGCACAACGCAGGGGTTGTTGTAATCCCGCCGCACCACGGCGCGTAGGTCGTCGGCGTGGCAGTCGGCCCAGTGCAGGGCGTAGTCGTAGGGTGTTTTGTGGTTGTACCACATATCCCACATTTCTTCCATCACATACATACCCAGCGCGTCGCAGGCATCCAGCAGGGCCGGGCTGGCCGGGTTGTGGGCGCACCGGATGGCATTGAACCCGGCGTTTTTCAGCACTTGCACCCGCCGCCACTCGCTCTCAGCGTGGCAGGCCGCACCCAAAATGCCGTGGTCATGGTGCAGGCAGCCGCCGCGCAGCAACGTATTTTTGCCGTTGACGTAAAAGCCCGTTGTATCCCACATAAGCTGCCGGATGCCAAAATTCGTCTCTGCGCTGTCGCCGTTTACCAATGTTACGCGGCAGCAGTAGAGTTTCGGTGTTTCAGCGCTCCACAGCTGTGCTTCGGGCAGGGGGATTTCACCGGGCTTGTCGGCAGCGGCCAGCAGCGTATCACCGTCCAGGATTTCAATTTTGGACGCGTCAACGTCACAGTCCACCCGCACGCGG
>CAVIXY010000182.1:0-2077 GCA_963646665.1 Bacteroides sp. CAG:545 | reverse complement strand
TCCGAAATCTGCGACCTCAAAACTTCTTATTCAGCAACAGGTTGCTCAACTGAAAGCTGTCTCTAAGTCAGTGGCTGCATTCCGGCAGGAAATGCTCCGCCTTTGTTATAAGATCACGATTTAAAATGGCCTCCGCTTCGCTCTGGCCATCAATAGCGGAAAATTTTATTTTTATTTTGCGTTTGTCGTGCCCTGCGGGGCACTCCAAACGCATTTTTCACCAAAGGGGCCGGTACATAAAACGGCATCATCAATCGCTGCTGCTCTTGGCACGACCCTTCTCGTGAAAAGGCAATCCAGAAAAGCCCGCAGGCTTTTCTGGATTGCAAATATAAAAATTAAATTTCCGCTGAATATAGCCAGAGCGAACGCGTCGGCTATTCCAAATCGTTCAATTGTCTTTATTATACTCTCTCGCTCACCAGTTGGAAACCCTCTTTGGTCAGTTCCTCGCGGATCTGCTCGATCTGGGCGTGGTCGCGGGTTTCCAGAGCCAGCTTCAGGAAGCAGCTGGAAATGGGCATGTTGGGGTCAGAACCATCGTGCAGCACCGACACCACGTTGCTGCCACAGCGGGCAACCACCTGAGCCACCTTTTCCAGCTGGCCGGGTTTGTCCTCCAGGGCAATGGTCAGGTTGGCCTTGCGGCCGCTCATCACCAGGCCGCGGGTGATCACACGGTTGAGGATGTTCACATCAATGTTGCCGCCGGAAACCACACACACCACCTTTTTGCCCTCAATGGGCAGCTTGTGGAACAGGGCTGCCGCCACCGGCACGGCACCGGCACCCTCCGCCACCAGCTTTTGGTTCTCCATCAGCGAAAGGATGGCAGCTGCGGTCTCGTCCTCGCTCACCGTCACGATGTCGTCCACGTACTGTTCGCAGAGCTGGTAGGTCAGCTCGCCGGGAGTCTTGACCTGAATGCCGTCCGCAAAGGTGGAAGCCGCCTTCAGGGTCTGATACTTGTGCTCGTGCAGGCTGCGGTACATGCTGGGTGCGCCTTCGGCCTGAACGCCGTACACTTTTACTTCCGGGCGCAGGCTCTTGATGGCAAAGGCCACGCCGGAGATCAGGCCGCCGCCGCCCACCGGTACGATGACTGCATCCAGATCCGGCAGCTGGTCCAGAATTTCCAGGCCAATGGTGCCCTGGCCCGCAATGACCAGTTCATCGTCATAGGGGTGGATGAAGGTCATGCCGGTCTCTTCCTGCAGCTCCACGGCCTTGTCGTGGGCGTCATCGTAGGTACCGGGCACCAGGCACACTTCGGCCCCCAGGTTCTTGGTGTTTTCCACCTTCATGATGGGCGCACCGTCCGGCATACAGACAATGCTCTTGATGCCGCGCCGGGTGGCTGCCAGCGCCACACCCTGGGCATGGTTGCCCGCCGAGCAGGCAATGACGCCCTTGGCGCTTTCTTCCGGCGAAAGCTGGCTGATCTTGTAGTAGGCACCGCGCACTTTAAAGCTGCCGGTGGCCTGCAGGTTTTCGGTTTTGAGGTAAAGCTGGCAGTCCTTGGAAAGCTTGGGTGCTTCGATCAGGTCGGTGCGGCGGGCAACATCCTTGAGCACAAAAGCGGCATGGTAGATCTTATCCAACGTCAACATGACAAATACTTCCTTTTCCTTGTTTCCCGGCCTCGCTGTTCCGGAGGCGCGGCCTGCGGGCGGCTTGCCCTTTTTCTGGCGTTCTGCGTGATGCTATCCAGTATAGGTTACCAAAAGTATTTTGTCAAATGAATTTCGTTCACGATAAAAGAGCAAAAAGAGAACTGCTGCAGACAACCGTCTGCAGCAGTTCCCGTTTGGTTCCGATTCCGTTTTTATCAACGGCCGCGTCCGCCGCCGCCGCCATGGAAGCTGCCGCCGCCCATGCCGCCGAATCCGCCGCCATGGGACCCTCCGCCGAAGGAACCGCCGCCGCGGGACCCACCGCCAAAGGAGCCGCCGCCAAAACCACCGCCGCTGCGCGGGGGGCTGCTGCGGGGCGGGGTGCGCCGCGGAGGATCACGGCGCGGGCCGCCGCCGTAGTAAGGGCCGCCGAAGCCGCCCGGAGGGGGCGGCGGGTTGTGCGG
>CAVIXY010000181.1:0-2111 GCA_963646665.1 Bacteroides sp. CAG:545 | reverse complement strand
CATCGACCGCTTCCTGAAGATGGTGGACGACCCGTACAACTGCCTGACCCTGTGCACCGGCAGCCTGAACGCCAACCCCAACAACAATTGTGCGGAGATCGTGCGCAAGCACTGCGGCCGCATTGCTTTTGCTCACATCCGCAACATTCATCACTTCCCCAACGGCGACTTCTCCGAGGCAGCCCACCGCGACTGCTGCGGCGAGACCGGCATCATCGAGGTGCTGCGTGCTTACCATGACTGCGGCTTTGAGGGCTACATCCGCCCGGACCATGGCCGCCAGCTGTGGGAGGAAGGCCCCGGCAGCTGCCGCCCCGGCTACGGCAAATACGACCGTGCGCTGGGCATCCAGTACATGCTGGGCGTCTGGGACCTGCTGGACCGTCTGGACGAAGAGAAAAAGAAAGGCTGAACATCATGAAGCTTTCTGAGATCAAAAACGGCAGTCTGTCCGCCGAGTGGGCAGAAAAGGGCTATGAGCTGCCCAAATTCGACATCGAAGCCGTCAAGGCAAAGACCCACGCCGAACCCACCTGGGTGCACTTTGGTGCAGGCAACATCTTCCGCGCCTTCCCGGCAGCCATCCTGAACGAGGCCCTGAACAGCGGCAAGTATGACCGGGGCGTCATTGTGGCCGAGAGCTTTGACTACGAGATCATCGACAAGGCTTACCGCCCTTACGACAACATGAGCCTGTTGGTGTGCCTGAAATCCACCGGCGAGATCGAGAAAAAGGTGATCGCATCCGTTACCGAGAGCCTGAAAGCTGACCCTTCCTTTACCGAGGACTGGGCACGGCTGGTGGAGATCTTCCGGGCACCCAGCCTGCAGATGATCTCCTTTACCATCACCGAGAAGGGCTATGGCGTGGCACCTGCCGATCTGGAGCGGGGCCTGAACCCTGTGCTTGCCATGGGCAAGGTGACTGCCCTGTTGTACGAGCGCTTCAAAGCCGGTGCCTTGCCGCTGACCGTGCAGAGCATGGACAACTGCTCCCACAACGGCGATAAGGTTAAGAACGCCGTGTACACCTATGCGGCCAAGTGGGTGGAGCAGGGGCTGGTGCCTGCGGAGTTCCTGGCTTATGTGCAGGATGAAAGCAAGGTCACCTTCCCGTGGAGCATGATCGACAAGATCACCCCGCGCCCGGACGCCAAGGTGCAGCAGATGCTGGCGGACGATGGCTTTGAGGACAACTACACGATTGTCACCGAGAAGCATACTTTCACTGCGCCCTTCGTCAACGCGGAGGAGACCCAGTATCTGTGCATCGAGGACCACTACACCAACGGCCGTCCGCCGCTGGAACTGGGCGGCGTGCTGTACTGCGATCGCGAGACCGTGGACAAGATCGAAAGGATGAAGGTGTGCACCTGCCTGAACCCGCTGCACACTGCCATGTCCATCTATGGCTGTATGCTGGGCTACACCCTGATCTCTGCTGAGATGGCGGACGAGGACATCCGCAGCTTCATCCAGAAGATCGGCTACATCGAAGCCATGCCCGTGGTGGTGGACCCCGGCGTGCTGAACCCTTACGAGTTCATCGGCGCGGTCATCAACCGCCGCCTGCCCAACCCCTTCATGCCGGATGCGCCCCAGCGCATCGCCACCGACACCTCCCAGAAGCTGCCCATCCGCTTCGGCGAGACCATCAAAGCCTACGAAGCACGGGGCCTGGATAAGAGCAATCTCGTCCTCATTCCGCTGGTGCTGGCAGGTTATGCCCGCTACCTCAAGGGCGTGGACGACAACGGCCAGCCCTTCGAGCCTTCTCCCGACCCGCTACTGGCGGAACTGCAGGCCATTGTGGCCCCGCTGGAAGTCCGGGAAGGCGAGCAGGACTTCAGCTGCCTGAAGCAGCTCTACAGCCGCGTGGATGTGTTCGGCGTGGACCTGTACGCTGTCGGCCTGGGCGAGCAGATCGAAGGCATGGCCAAAGAGCTGTTTGCAGGCCCCGGTGCCGTGCGCAAGACCCTGCACAAGTACGTTCTGGCACGCTGAGGGGCGGTTGGTTCCTACATTATATAAATATACAGAAAGAAGAGAGTGGAAATTTCCACCCTCTTCTTTTTGTATCCGTCCTGGGGGCTTGGCCAGCTTTTTCCGCA
>CAVIXY010000180.1:0-2176 GCA_963646665.1 Bacteroides sp. CAG:545 | reverse complement strand
AGCAGATCTTCCACTGGGTGCATCAGAAGCTCGTCACCGAGTTTTCGGCCATGACCGATCAGCCCAAAACCCTGCTGGCCAAGCTGGAAGAAAGCTTTTACATCGCTGCCCCGAAGATCGAGCGCCGGCAGGAAGCAAAAGACGGCACCGTAAAATATCTGCTGCGCATGGCAGACGGCAACTGCATCGAAACCGTGGTCATGCGCTACCACTACGGCAACACGGTGTGTGTGTCTACCCAGGTGGGCTGCCGCATGGGCTGCCGCTTCTGCGCTTCCACCCAGGCGGGCCGTGTGCGCAACCTGGAAGCAGGCGAGATCTGCTCGGAGATCTACACCGCGCAGAAGGACATCGGAGAACGCATTTCCCACATCGTGCTCATGGGCATCGGCGAGCCGCTGGACAACTTTGACGAAGTGATGAAGTTTCTGGAAAACATCACCTCGCCCGAGGGCGTCAACATCGGGATGCGAAACATCAGCCTTTCCACCTGCGGCCTTGTGCCCAAGATCGACCTGCTGGCCGAGAAAAAGCTGCAGCTGACCCTCTCTGTGTCGCTGCACGCCCCCAATAACGAGATCCGCAGCGGCATGATGCCGGTGAACGATGCCTACCCGGTGGAGCAGCTGATGCAGGCGGTGCGCCGGTATCAGGATACCACGGGCCGCCGGGTCAGCTTTGAATATTCCATGGTGCGCGGCGTCAACGATTCCGATGCCTGCGCAAAGCAGCTGGCCAGCCTGATCCGGGGCATGGGCGCGCATGTGAACCTGATCCCCATCAACCCGGTGGACGGCAGCCCGTATTCCGCCACCGATGTAGCCAATGTGCATCGTTTCCAGCAAAAGCTGGAAAGTCTGGGCGTCAACGCCACAGTGCGCCGCCGTCTGGGCAGCGAGATCAGCGCCGCCTGCGGGCAGCTGCGCCGTGACGAAATGAACGGGAAGGCATAATAAAGGGAGAAGCCTATGAAACTTGCAGGAAAAACGGATGTGGGCCGGGTCCGCCAGGACAACCAGGACGATTACCGGGCCGGGCAGCTGCCCGGCGGGGCTGCCTGGGCCCTGGTGTGTGACGGCATGGGCGGCGCACGCGGCGGCCGCGAGGCCTCGCAGAGTGCGTGCGACATCATTGAGCGGTGCTTCCAGGAGCAGTATGCGTCCAAGTGCCTGCCCGGCGAAGAGGAAACCTTCCTGAAAAAGACACTGCTCAGTGCCAACCGCTTTGTATTCCAAAAGGCGATCCGCGAGGAATCGCTGGCCGGTATGGGCACCACGGCGGTATGCGTCCTGGTGCGCTCCGGCAAGGCCTATCTGTGCCATGCAGGCGATTCCCGCGCCTACTGCTTCCGGGACGGCAGCCTTGCGCAGCTCACCCACGACCACTCCTATGTGCAGGAACTGGTGGACTGCGGCACCATTACAGTGGAGGAAGCCGAGCATCACCCGCAGAAAAACATCATCACCCGTGCCCTGGGCGTGGACTACCGGCTGGACCCGGAGTTTACCTGCACGGCGGTGCAGCCGGGAGATATCCTGCTGCTGTGTTCCGATGGCCTGACCAATGCGGTGCCCAAACCGCAGCTGGAACAGCTGCTGCGCAGCGGCCGCTTCTACGACCTGCCGGACCTGCTGGTGGCGGCGGCCAACGAAAACGGCGGCCCGGACAACATCACAGCGCTGCTGCTGGGCGTAGAACCGCTGGAGGTGCACAATGGATAATCTGATTGGCAAAAAGCTGGACGGCCTGTACGAAGTCCGGGAACTGATCGGTTCCGGCGGCATGGCCAACGTGTACAAAGCGGTCATGCTGGGGCAGAACGGACCGGTGCCCGCAGGCACGGTGGTAGCCGTCAAGGTGCTCAAGCAGGAGTATATGCACGACCCCGACCTTGTGCGCCGCTTCAAAAATGAATCCAAGGCCATCTCGCTGCTCAACCACCCCAACATCGTCAAGGTGTACGATGTTTCGGTCAACGACCATCTGCAGTATATCGTTATGGAATATGTGGATGGCATGACCCTGCGGGAGTACCTCAACGAACGGGGCGGCAAGCTGACCAGCCGCGAAACGGTGCACTTTATTTCCCAGATCCTCAAGGCGCTGGAACATGCCCATGCAAACGGTGTGGTGCACCGGGACATCAAGCCCCAGAACATCATGCTGCTGGACAACG
>CAVIXY010000179.1:0-2202 GCA_963646665.1 Bacteroides sp. CAG:545 | reverse complement strand
GCGTACATTTTGTTCATTCCTTTTCGTTGTACTCGCTGGTCGTAAAGGCAGGCCCCTACAGGAGCCATTTCAGGCGCCCACACCACGCGGCTAGAATAGTATAGCAAAAAACAGGCTCGAATGCAAGAGGAAATTTCCGCTTTGCGCGAGATTTTTTATTTCCTGTCCTTGTCCGTTTCCCCTATGGCATGTTTGACCTCTTCATTATACGCTTCGGTGCGCTGCACAAACAGCTCCCGGGGGCTGGATGCTACCAGCTCAGTGTCGGCATCCAGCACAAGGCCGATGGCACCGTTCTCTTTGCGCAGCTTGTTCAGGGCCGCTTTGTTCTCTGCCGTCAGGGCCAGCGGCACCATCAGGGTCCGGCCCTTGTATTTGCGGGTCAGGTAGATTTCTGCAGCCACACCGGCCACCACGGCAATGCCTGCGATCAGCTGGGACACCCGCAGGCCGATGGAGGGCACCAGCATCAGGCTGTCGGTGCGCAGGGCCTCGATCCAGAAGCGGCCTGCGCCGTACCAAATCATGTACCGCAGGGTGATGTCGCCGTTGAATTTGCGCTTTTTGATGTACCGGAACAGCAGGATAAAGCCCACTAGGCACCAAATGCTCTCGTACAAAAAGGTGGGGTGCACCGGCAGGTTCGGGTCAATGGTCACACCGCTCTGCGCGGTGACCGTGCTGCCCATCAGGTAAGCACGGGTGGCTTCGCTGTACATGCCCCAGGGCAGGGTGGTGTTGCAGCCAAAGGCTTCCTGATTGAAAAAGTTGCCCCAGCGGCCGCAGCACTGCCCGATGAGAAAGCCCATGGCCGTCAGATCAAACATGGGCAGCACCGGCACACCGCGCCATTTGCAGGCCAGGCCGCCGAACAGAAAGCCGCCGATGATACCGCCGTAGATGGCCAGGCCGCCATCACGGATGGCGATCATCTCCCAGATGCTTTCATATTTAAAAGGTGCCATGGCTACATAATAGGCGCGGGCGCTGGCAATACCCAGCACCACGCCGATGAGGATCACATCCACCATGCTGTCCGGGTCCACGCCGAACTCGATGCTGTGGCGGAAGGCAAACAGCAGCGCCAGGCACAGGCCCACAGCAATGCACACGCCGTACCAGTAAATGCTCACGCCGCCAATGGTAAAGGCCACGCGGTTGATCTTAAAACTCAGGCCAAGGCCCGGGAACTGTACCAGATTTGTCAGTTTTGTCATTCTGCGTCCTCCTCATCCTCGTCTGCCAGCGGCGCGGTGCCGTCCGGCTGGATGTACATGGTTGCCATGCGGTCGGTACAGAGGATGTGCTGCAGGGCAGCGTCCGCATCCTCAGCAGTCAGGCCCGCCAGCATGGTGATCTGCTGGGCCACGGTCTGGCCGCTGAGGGCAAAATCCGCCATCTGGCTGGCCGAATCCTCCACGTTTTCCAGATTTTCAATCAGCTGGCCGTATTTTTCGTTCTTGCACAGGGTAAAGATCTCGCGGTCCACGCCCTGGGTGCGCACCCGGGCGATCTCTTCCAGCAGCAGGCTGCGCACGGTGTCCGGTACATCGCTTTCGCCGGTGAACAGAATGCAGCAGCAGCCATCCACTCGCAGTACTTCTCCGCCAAAGCCGGGGTTCACCAGGCCTTCATCGTACAGGCGGCGGTACAGCGGCGACATACCGCCCACAATGCAGCTGAGGATCAGATCATACAGCGCCTCGGTGCGCAAATCGCCGAAGGGCAGCAGCTCTTCCTTGAAGCCCACACCGAAGCAGGGCTTGGACACCGGCATTTTCAGCGTTTTGTGTGCTGCGGCAAGGGTCATGGGTTCCGGGGCGCACAGGCGCTGCACCGGCCCGGCCGGACGCGGTTCCATCAGCCCGTGGCGCGCACAGGCCGCCAGGATCTGCTCCATGGTGGTGTTGCCGGCAGCCGCCAGTACCATATTGCCCGGTGCATAAAAGGCCCGGCAGCTGTCGTAGAGCATTTCGGGCGTGATCTCGGCAATGCTCTCCACGGTGCCTGCAATGTCGCTGCGGATGGGGTGATTGTGATACAGGCACTCGAACAGGCCGGTGATGAGCCGCCAGTCCGGGCTGTCATCGTACATTTTGATCTCCTGCCCAATGATGCCCTGTTCCTTGGCAATGGTCTGCTCGGTAAAGTAGGGGTGGGTCACCATGCCCAGCAGCACATCCAGACTTTCGTCCAGCTGCT
>CAVIXY010000178.1:0-2214 GCA_963646665.1 Bacteroides sp. CAG:545 | reverse complement strand
TCAGGGTGCTCTTGTCGGTGACGCCGGACAGGCCGGAAGCGTTGTACAGGTGCTCGCTGACGGTGGTGCTCTTGATGGAGCCATCGCCGTTCATCACGGCATACACGGTTTCATCTTTGGTAAAGGATTTGCTGCCGGCGGCAAAAGCAGGCACGGCGCAGCTGGCGGCGAGGGTAAGAGCCAGCGCCGCACTGGCGAAACGAAGCGATTTTTTCATAACACGTTACTCCTTATCAGACTTCTTGGCGTTGGCAGTTTCGGGCACCATCCACTTCAGGGTGGTGTGGCGGATGATCCAGTCGCACAGCATCAGGGCAGCGGGCAGGACAATCAGAATGACCACCATGCTGATCAGAGCGCCGCGGGAGATCAGCAGGCAGATGCTCTGCAGCAGCTCCATCTTACTGATGGCGGCCACGCCGACCGTTGCGGCAAAGAAGGTCAGGCCGCTGGTCAGGATGGACTGGCTGCAGTGCTCCAGCGACTGCTGGGCGGCTTCCTTCGGAGTGCGGCCAAAGACGCGCTCCTCATGATAACGGGTGGTCATCAGGATGGAGTAGTCCACGGTAGCGCCCAGCTGAATGGTGCCAATGACGATGCTGGCAATGAAGGGCAGCTGGGTGCCGGTAAAGTACGGGATGCCCATGTTGATGGCAATGGCGGCTTCGATGCTGGCCACCAGCAGGGCCGGGATGGAAATGCTCTTGAAGGACAAGGCAATGATGGCCAGCACCGCCAGGATGGACCATACGTTGACGTTCTTGAAGTCCACATCGGCCACTTCGATCAGGTCCTTGGTCATGGCACCCTCACCGGTGATGACGCCCTCGGGGTCTACCGCCTTGATCAGGCTGATCATCTCGGTGAGCTGGTTGTTGATGGCATCGGTGCCGGTCTTGTAGGAGCTGTTGGCCAGGATCAGCTTGTAGCCGCCCGACTGCAGGATCTCCATGACGCTGTCCGGCAGCAGCGAAGTGTCAAAGCCGGGGCCGGTGATGGAATCCAGGCTCACCACCTGGGTAATGCCGTCCACGTCCTTCAGCTCATCGCACAGGTCGCTTACCTGGGTGGCCGTCAGGTCGTCATGCACCAGGATGAAGTGGCTGGTGGTCATGCCGAAGTCCTCGCCCAGCTTGTTGGTGCCCACAATGCCGGTCAGGTCCTGGGGCAGGGAATCGAACAGGGTATAGTACACTTCGGTTTTGTTCTGTGCAATGGCAAAGGGGATGAGGATGAGAATAAAGATGACCACGATGGGCACCGAGTGGTTGGACACAAAGTAGCTCAGCTTGGTCAGCTTGGGAATTACGGTGCGGTGCTTGTATTTTTCTACCCACTTATCAAAGGTAAGGATCAGGGCGGGCAGAATGACCACGGTGCACACAACGCCCAAGGCCACGCCCTTGGCCATGACAAGGCCGATATCGCGGCCCAGGGTCAGGCGCATGGCGCACAGGGCCAGAAAGCCCGCGATGGTGGTCAGGCTGGAAGCGGAAATGGAGGTCATGGTTTTGCAGATGGCGCTGGACATGGCCTCTTCATTGGAGGAGCGCAGCTCCTTCTCTTCCTGGTAGCGGTGCAGCAGGAAGATGGAAAAGTCCATCGTCACGCCCAGCTGCAGCACGGTGGCCAGTGCCTCGGTGATGTAGCTGATCTGGCCCAGGAAGATGTTGGTGCCAAAGTTGTACACGATGGGGAACAAAAGGCCCAGCATGAACAGCAGCGGGGTGATGGTGCTTTCCAGCGAGAGAAACAGCACCAGCAGGCTGGCACCCACGGCGATCAGGATGTACATGGGCATTTCCTGGTTGACCAGGGCCTTGGTGTCCTGCAGGATGACGCTCATGCCGCCGAAGAAGCAGTCCTTGCGCAGCAGCTTTTCAATCTGCTTGACGGCGTTCATCGTTTCATCGCTGGCGCTGGGCGCATCAAACCGGACGATGAGCATGGTGGAATCGTTTTTGCCGAACATGAACTGCTGCACATCAGCGGGCAGCATCTCGGTGGGGATGCTGGGGTCGATCACATCGCTGAGCCAGAAGGTCTGGGTGACACCGGGCACAGCCTCGATGTCCTTTTTCATGGCGATCAGTTCATTGGTGGGCAGGCCTTCCACCGTGATCATGCCGGTGGACGCCAGATGGAAGTCATCCTCCAAAGCTACCTCGCCGATCATGGAGTCCAGATCCTGCGGCAGGTAGGTGAGGATGTCAT
>CAVIXY010000177.1:0-2214 GCA_963646665.1 Bacteroides sp. CAG:545 | reverse complement strand
GCGAAGCGGATGCTGGGAGCCGCAACCCGGATTTCGTGTCCGAGGAGAAAGCTCCCCGATGGCCTGCTATTACAGATGCCGCTGACCGCTGCGGCCCCTCCCGTGAAAAAGCAAATCTGGAAAATCCGCAGATTTTCCAGATTTGCAACTATAAAAATATTTTTCCGCTGATAATGGCCAGAGCACAAGCGGCGGCCATTTTAAATCGTCAAACGTTAGAGAGAAGATGCAAGCAATGGAAACCTTGACTTTATACGAAGGCCGCCCGGCGGACTGCACCGGACGACTTGCAAAAGAAATACGCACCTACGATGTTTTAGAGAAACTTGGCATTCCGTTCTGGCGCACCGACCACGCCTGGATGAAGGCTGATACCATGGAGGACTGCAAGGTGATTGATGCCTGCCTGGGGGCTACCGTGTGCAAGAACCTGTTTTTGTGCAACCGGCAGAAAACCAACTTCTACCTGCTTATGATGCCCGGCGACAAGCCCTTTAAAACCAAGGAGCTTTCCCACCAGCTGGGCATTGCCCGCCTGAGCTTTGCCTCGCCAGAGGATATGGAGCAGTATCTGGACTGCACGCCCGGCTCCTCCTCCATTATGGGGCTGGCCAACGATCCGGACAACCACGTGCAGCTGCTGATGGATGAGGATGTGGTAAAAGGGGAGTACCTGGGCTGCCACCCCTGCATCAACACTTCTTCGCTTAAACTGCGCACGGCAGACTTGCTGGAAAAATTTCTGCCGGCTGTGCATCACACGCCGGTGTATGTGCACCTGACCGGCGAATGACAGAAAGGAAACGACTATGATCGACAAACAGCGGCTGGAAGAAAAGTGTTCCACATGGAACATTGCCCTTACCGGCACCCAGCTGGACCAGCTGGACGCCTTTGCACAGATCCTTGTGGACTACAACCAAAAGGTCAACCTGACCGCCATTACCGACCCGGAAGGTATTGAGGACAAGCACTTCCTGGACAGTCTGCTGTTTGCCAGCCAGCCGGAAGTGGCGGGCCGCATGGTGGACGTGGGCGCAGGTGCCGGGTTCCCGGGCATCGTGACCAAGATCTACAAGCCGGAACTGCAGCTGACCCTGATGGAACCCACCGGCAAGCGGGTGGAGTTCTTGAAGTATGCCTGCGGCCAGCTGGGCCTGACCGGGGTGGAATTTGCCAAGGAGCGCGCCGAGGAAGCTGCCCGCAAAGTGTGGCGGGAACAGTTTGATCTGGCTTCTGCCCGTGCGGTGGCGGCTCTGCCCATGCTGGCGGAATACTGCCTGCCGCTGGTCAAGGTGGGGGGGAACTTTTTGGCTATGAAAGGGGCCTCCGGCGAAGAAGAGCTGGCGGCAGCCCGGGGGGCCATCAAAAAGCTGGGCGGCGAGTACAAGGAGACCCGCACCCTGCACCTGCCCGGCGGCGACACCCGCACCCTGATCTTGTGCAAAAAGATTTCGCAAACTCCGACAGCTTACCCCAGAAACGGCGGAAAGATCGCAAAAAGCCCGCTGAAATAACGGAACAACAAACAGATTTGAGAAAACCCTGCCGAACGAAAATTCTGGCAGGGCTTTTTGTTGTGTGGTACACTGAATTTGCAGCTGATTTTTCCACACTTTCCCGGGAAAATGTGGAAAACAAACCCCAACGTATGCAAAGGAGGAACCTGTGCCATGTTTGAACGGAAAAAAGCAGCCGGAAAAATTTATTTCCTGCCCATTGATCAGATCCATCCCTCGCCGTTTCAGGCGCGCAAAAGCTTTGACGAACAGGAACTGGCAGGCCTTGCCCAGAGCATCCGGGAAAACGGCCTGCTGCAGCCCATCTCGGTGCGAAAATGCGCCGATGGCTATGAGCTGGTGGCAGGGGAGCGGCGTCTGCGGGCCTGCAGGCTGGCCAAAATGGAGACCATTCCGGCCATTCTGTGCTCCTACGCCGATGAGCAGACGGCGGCTCTGGGCCTGCTGGAAAACATCCAGCGCATGGACCTGAACCCCTTTGAGCAGGCGCAGGGGCTGAAGGACGTGATCGTTCTGTGGGACTGCACCCAGGCGGAAGCCGCCAAGCGGCTGGGCATGGCGCAGCCTACCCTGGCCAACAAACTGCGCCTGCTGCAGCTCACGGCAGACCAGCGGCAGTTTGTGCTGGACAACAACCTGACCGAGCGCCACGCCCGGGCGGTGCTGCGCCTGCCGGAGAACCGCCGCAGCGAAG
>CAVIXY010000176.1:0-2360 GCA_963646665.1 Bacteroides sp. CAG:545 | reverse complement strand
CAGCTTCCTTCAGGCGCTGAGCGGCCATCTTGTCCTTGCGCAGGTCAATGCCGTTCTCGGTCTGGAAGGCGTCTGCCATCCAGTTGATGATGCGCTCATCAAAGTCATCGCCGCCCAGGTGGGTATCACCGTTGGTGGCCAGAACCTCGGTCACGCCATCGCCCATCTCAATGATGGACACATCGAAGGTGCCGCCGCCCAGGTCGTACACCATGATCTTCTGATCTTCTTCCTTATCAATGCCGTATGCCAGAGAAGCGGCAGTGGGCTCGTTGATGATACGCTTGACGTTCAGGCCTGCAATGGTGCCGGCATCCTTGGTTGCCTGACGCTGGCTGTCGTTGAAGTATGCGGGCACGGTGATGACGGCCTCGGTAACGGTCTCGCCCAGGTAAGCCTCGGCATCAGCCTTCAGCTTCTGCAGGATCATTGCGCTGACCTGCTGGGGAGTGTACTCCTTGCCGTTCAGGGTCACCTTGTGGTCGGTGCCCATATAACGCTTGATGGAAGCCACGGTGTTCTCGGGGTTGGTGATGGCCTGGCGCTTTGCCACCTGGCCCACCAAGCGGTCGCCGGTCTTGGTGAAGCCCACCACAGACGGGGTGGTGCGTGCACCTTCAGAGTTTGCGATGACGACAGGCTCGCCGCCCTCCATAACTGCCACGCAGCTGTTGGTCGTACCAAGGTCGATACCAATAATCTTGCTCATAATGAACTCTCCTCTCAAAAAGAACGAATCTCAAATTGTTTATGTGATGCTCAAATGTTGCTAAGCGGATGTTATATTGGAAAACCCTTGCGGGGTTTTGCACGGTTATTCAGCTACCACAACGGTTGCATGGCGCACGATCTTGTCGCCCAGCTTGTAACCCTTTTGGTAGACGGTGATCACGGTGCCGCTCTCCTGCCCGTCCGGGGCGGGGATCTGCTGCACGGCGTTCATGAAGTTGGGATCAAAGGGCTTGCCCAGCGCCTCGATCTCCTCCACGTGGAGGGCATCCAGCGCCTTGGCGGCTTTGTCCAGCGTCATGAGCACGCCCTTTTTGTAGTTCTCATCGGTGGTGGGGGCGTTGGCCGCCATATCCAGCGTGTCCAGAATGGGAATGATCTGATTCACTGCAAAGGAAACGCCATCGTTGAACTTCTGATCGGCTTCGCGGGTGGAGCGCTTGCGGTAGTTTTCGTACTCCGCCGCCATGCGCAGCAGCTGATCTTTGGCCTGTGCGGCATTGGCTTCGGCGGTGTCCAGCTTTGCCTTGATGGCTTCCAGCTCACGGGCCTTTTTGTTGAACCAGCCGCCGTCCTTTTTCTTGTCGTCCTTCGGCTCTTCTGCAGCAGGCTCCTGTGCGGGGGCTGCCTGCTCTGCCGGTTCTTCGGGAGCGGTTTCGGGCTGGGGAGCTTCCTGCTCCGGGGCCGTCTTTTTGGTTTCTTCGCTCATTCCAGATCCTCCTTATAGATCACAGTCCGCCGCGGTACGGCAGCCTGCGGGGTGTCTTTTCGTTTGCCGCTCATGCCCTCGCCCAGCTGGTCTGCAAAGTAATGCAGCAGCGGCATCAGCTTCTGGAAGGGCATCCGGGTGGGGCCGATCAGGGCGATGCTGCCCCACAGGCCTCCGCCCACCAGGTACCGGTCACTCACGATGCACAGGCCGGGGATCTGGGGTTCCAGGTCCTCGCCCAGCAGCACGCTTTCATTGCGGTCTGCCGGGGGGGCGATCAGCTCTGCGGCCTGCTCCTCATCGTTCAGCAGGGTCAGGATGTCGCCCACCTTGCCGTCCAGCTGGGGCCAGTCCAGCAGGTACTGCTCACCGCCCAGAAAGACGTGGGGCTTGACCGAATCCTGCAGGATGGCGGCTGCTGCGCTGATCACCGGCACAAGCTCCGGGTCGATCTGGCTGCACAGCTCTGCCAGCATCCGGGCGGACAGGTCCACCGGTGCCACAAAGGTCAGGTTGCGGTTCAGCAGCGCGGCAAGGGCTGCTGCATTCTCGCGGGAAAGGCCGGTGCGTACCCGCGCCACACGGGTGCGTACGTAACCGGCGGTGGTCACCGCCAGCACGGCGGCAGCGCTGCGGCCCACCTGCACCACCTCGTAATGGGCGATGCACAGGTCCTCGGCGCAGGGGGTGCTCACAGCGGCGGTGCAGCCGCTGATGGCGGCCAGCGCCTTGGCGGCACCCGCCGCCAGCTTTTCCGGCTCGTGGTCCAGGCTGGCGAACACCGCATCCACACGGGCGCGGGTCACACGGTCCAGCGGCTGGTCGTCCGTGAGCAGGTTATCCAGGTAATAACGGTAGCCTTTGGCGCTGGGCACGCGGCCCGCGCTGGTGTGGGGCTGCTCCAGCAGGCCCAGCTTTGTCA
>CAVIXY010000175.1:1495-2391 GCA_963646665.1 Bacteroides sp. CAG:545 | reverse complement strand
GCAGCTGCACATAGCCGCAGTCGTGGATGATATTGCGGATGCTCTCCTCGTTCATGGCAATGAACCGCTTTGCCATGGCTGGACCTGCGGTCTCCCCATAGATTTCACTCATCTTCCGCCGGGAAAGTTCCGGGTCCTTCACGGCCTTGCGGTGCTTGGAAAGGAACACCCGCTTCAATACAAATTCAAGCAGCGGCGCCTTCTCATAAAAGCTGACGCCCTCAAAAAAGACATTGTCAAAGGTCAGATCCGGGAATTTCAGTAATTCAAACAGCACCACTCCGCCCAAAGATGCACCAAAACCCAAGTTCAGGTGCGTGCAGCCTTTTTTTACCAGCACATCGTGGATAGCTTTTGCTTCTTCGGCTGCGCTGTAGTAGGTCGCCGCCGCATCTTCCCCGTGTGCCGACAAATCCGGGATAAAGCAGTGGACATCTTTTCCCCAGAAATTTGTCACGCACAGCTCGATTCCTTCTGCAGAGGACAGCATCGGGTGGATCAATACGGCTGTTTTGCTTTGTTCCGGGTTCCGTTCGTACATTTTCATAAAGCTTTTCCTTTCTTGTCCGTACATTCCACATAGGCAAGGGAGATTGCTGCCGGCATCAGCTTGTGGTAATTCACCTGCCAGCCGTTGCGGCGCAGAAAGTCGAGGTATTCTTTCTCCGACCACTGGTGTGCAAAGGAGATGCCCGCCAGCTGCAAAATGCCCGACCACACCCGGCTGACAGCGCCCTTTTTGTGTTCCACAAAGTTCGGCGCGATCAGAATCCCGCCCGGCCGCAGCATCCGCCGGATCTCGCGCAGGGCCGCTTCCGGGTCCGGCATCACGTGCAAGGCGTTAGCAATGAGTACCGCATCAAAGGAATTATCTGCATAGGGCAGTGCTGTAGCAT
>CAVIXY010000175.1:0-1485 GCA_963646665.1 Bacteroides sp. CAG:545 | reverse complement strand
AAAGGTCAGGTTGGCCGGATGCGTCCCCTTTTTTGCTTCCCGGATCATGCCTTCGGCATAGTCCGTGGCAACCATCCGCTTTGCCGCATAGGCCACGTGCTTTGCCAGCAGACCCGGCCCGGTGGCGATCTCCAGCACTTCTTTTCCTTCGATCACCTGCGGAATGCGGCCATACATAAACTCATAGAGCTTTCGGTCGGCCCGCATCGCCTTCTCGTAAATGGGTGCGTAGAAACTCCAGACGTTCTTGTTCACAGCGTCCTCCTTTGTGCTGAGGGCTTTTCTTACAGTTTAATATTAGTCTGCGCTAACCTTCCTGTCAAGAGCATTTTCCCGGAACAGTTCATAAGCTTCCCGGATATCCTCCGGCAGGCGCTTCAGGGTTTCTTCCCGCAACTCCTGCGGCATCCCGTAAAAGGCTTCGGCCATACCGCCGGTGATGCAGGCCAAGGTGTCGCTGTCACCCCCGAGGGAGACCGCGTTGCGGAGTGCATCCTCAAAGCTGACGCTTTCCAGAAAAGCAATGATGGCTTCCGGCACGGTTTCCTGACAGGTCTCTACATGGTGGTAATTCGGGCGAATCTCGTCGCAGGTGCGGTTCAGGTCATAGCCGAAGGTCTGCTCCACATACTGCTTGATCTCCGGTTTGCTGTGACCGGTACGGGCCAGAAAAATCGCTGCCGCCGTGGCCTGTGCGCCCTTGATGCCCTCCGGATGGTTGTGGGTAACTTCGGCAGTCACCTTTGCCATTTCCAGCGTATCGAACAGCCAGCCCACTGCCGATACCCGCATAGCCGAGCCGTTGCCAAAGCTGCCGTATGGCTTCGGGTTCTCTGCCCACAGCCACCGGCGGAACATCCCGCCGTAACCGGCATGAGGATATTTTTCGCCCCAGTATTGCATCTCGCTCTTTGTTTCTTCAAATGTTCTTTCCGGGATACCCTTGCCTGCAATCAATCCCCGTGCCACTGCAATGGTCATAACGGTATCGTCTGTGAAGTGCGATTTTTTGCTCAGCAGCGGGAAATCCTTGTGCTTATAATTGTTGTGGTCAAATTCATAGGGGCTGCCCACGATGTCGCCCAAGATTGCTCCTAACATAAAATGCCCTCCGTTCTGCATCGTTTGCTTTTATTGGCAAAAGGATACCACAAACCGGAGGGCAAAAGGTCAACGGGCAGGCGACAAATCACGCGCCCAGCTGTTCCTGATCGTACTCAAACAACAGTGTATTGACCTGATTGATGTTGTTGATTTTATGTTCCAGACAGTACCGCACAATCCAGTCCCGCTTGGAGCCGTCTGAAAAGGCATAGCCCGCACTTTTGAGCAGGTCGATGGTTTCATCTTCGGACAGATGCAGCCCCACCGCAAAAGCCAGCACGGTTTTCTTTTTGGGGTTGTAATCCCGGTTGCACTGGATCTTGGAAAAATGCTGCCGGGAGATGTTGGACTGCTTGTACACGGTGGAGTCCTTCAGGCCCC
>CAVIXY010000174.1:0-2411 GCA_963646665.1 Bacteroides sp. CAG:545 | reverse complement strand
TAACCCCGCTGTGGTCTCAGCGGACACTAACGCCTAAATAGGATATCACAAAACCCGCGTGAATGCAAGCGATTTGCCGAAAAAAGCTGCAAAAATTTTCTGTTTTGCCCAGCAGACCGTCTTTTGCGGCGTCCTCAGGCAAACAGCTGCTTGTCCGCCGTCAGAAACTTTGTACGCAGGATGCCCGCATTGGCTGCCGGCAGGCCGAATTTTTCTTCCAAAAAGCCGGTGAGCAGCGAGGGGTTCAGGTTCAGCTCCTGTGCAGCGGGCAGACACAGTGCAATGTGCAGCTTGTCCCCTTCCAGCGTGTAAGGCACCTGCGGGATGTGCTCTTTCAGTTCAATGATCTTGTTGCCCTTTTTGCCGTGTTTTTCCACGGGGGCGCTTTCCAGCGCGTTGTACGCTTCCAGCACCGCAGCGGCCTGTGCCGGGTAGGTGATCTCATAGCAGGCATAGGCAATGCGGTCCGCCTTCATCTGCACGGGGGCCACGTTGGTGATGACGATACCGGCGGGCATGATGGCGTTCAGGGCGTCCTTCCAGTGGGCAAAGTCCGGGTTTTCGTCCTCCGTCTTGACGTCCACGCACTCGCACTCGCTCTCCTGCCCCAGCGACAGCGGGCAGGCAAAGGTCATGTAGATGTGCGGGTTGAAGCCCAGGGTGTGCCACACTGGAAGGCCGCTGCGCTTGAGCACCCGCTGCATCACCCGCTGCAGGTCCAGCAGAGAGATGTAGGAGGCTTCATTCTTTTTCTCAAACGAGATTCTTACTGTAATCAAAGCACGGACCTCCTAACAAGTGGTTGGCACCGCAGCCGTGGCAGGCACGGTTGCAGGGCGCGGTGGTCTGGGCGGCAAGGGCCTTGTTGTACTCCCGCACCAGGTATTCGTGGGTGACGCCATAATCCATGTGGGACCAGGGCGTTACTTCGTCCAGGCCGATGGGGCGCTGGCAATAGAAGGTGGGGTCGATGCCCATGTCCGCAAAGGTCTGCAGCCAGGTGTCGTACTTGAAGCATTCTTCCCATCCGTCAAAGAAGCAGCCGCGCTTGTAGGCTTCCACGATGACCGGGGCCAAGCGGCGGTCGCCCTTGGCAAACACACCCTCCAGAAAGCTGGTGGTGCTGTCGTGGTAATTCACCTTGATCTTGTGGCTGTGCACGCTCTCCAGCAGATGCTTCTGCTTGGCGCGCAGCATTTCCTCGGTGTCCATGGGCACGAACTCAAAGGGCGTGTGGGGCTTGGGCACGAAGCAGGCACAGCTGATGGTCACCTGTACGCCTTTGCCCTTGCCACGCTTGGGCAGGGAGTAATACAGGTCCACCACCTTCTGGGCAGTTTCGGCAATGCCCTCAATGTCCTCCATGGTCTCGGTGGGCAGGCCCATCATGAAATAGAGCTTGACCGAGGTATAGCCTGCATTGAATGCAATGGTGCAGGTTTTTTCGATCTCGTCCCAGGTAACGTTCTTGTTGATGACATTGCGCAGGCGCTGGGTGCCGGCTTCGGCTGCAAAGGTCAGGCCGCTTTTGCGCACCTTGGTGGTTTTTTCGATCAGGCTCTGGGAGAAGTTGTCCACGCGCAGAGAAGGCAGCGACAGGCTGACATGCTCCTGGGGTGCCCACTCGTTCAGATCGTCCAGCAGCTCTTCCAGCTGGCCATGGTCCGAGGTGGACAGGCTGGACAGACTCAGTTCCTCATAGCCGGTGTTGGCGCACAGATCCTGGGCCGCCTTGTTCAGCAGGCTGGCATCGCGCTGGCGCATGGGCCGGTACAGGAAACCTGCCTGGCAGAAGCGGCAGCCGCGCACACAGCCGCGCAGCACCTCAATGCTGGCACGGTCCTGGATGGCACCCACCATGGGCACTACAAAGTTGGTGGGCGGCGCAAACTCGTTCAGGTCCTTGATGATGGCCTTGGTGATGCGTGCCGGGATGCCCGGCTCGTTGGGGGTGATGGATTTGACCCTGCCGTCCTCATAGTACTCCACATCGTAGAAGGCCGGGATATATACGCCCGGGATCTTTGCAATGCGCAGCAGCAGCTCCTTTTTGGAGACGCCGCCTTCTTTTTTGGCCTTTTCGATCTCTGCGCAGATGCCGGGCAGCTGTTTTTCGCCTTCTCCCAGCTGGACCACATCAAAAAAGTCCGCAATGGGTTCCGCATTGCAGGCACAGGGGCCGCCCGCCACGATCAGCGGCCAGCTTTCATCACGGTCTTTGGAATAGAACGGGATGCCTGCCAGATCCAGCATGGCCAGAATGTTGGTATAGGAAAGCTCGTACTGCAGGGTAAAGCCCACCGCGTCAAAGGCGGTGAGCGGGTCCTTGCTTTCCATGGTATACAGCGGCAGCTGCAGGCGCTCCATCTCGGCCTTCATATCCAGCCAGGGCATAAAAGCGCGCTCGCACC
>CAVIXY010000173.1:0-2608 GCA_963646665.1 Bacteroides sp. CAG:545 | reverse complement strand
GTCGCGTGAGCGACAAAAAGGGGAATCTGTCACCGAAGGTGACTGAGAGGGCGAGCTTGTGAAAGATAAGTCATCTGCAATGCCTTTTACTGATTTGTTGAGAATTGGGAAAGGGTTGCAGATGTTTTATTTTGCATCCTGAAAAGAGCACTATTTGGAGGACCCCTTATGACCCAGGCACAACCCCGGAAAAAAAGCACAAGAACCCTGAATGTAGACCTGCTGCACGGCCCCATTTTCAAAAGCCTGGTGCTGTTCATGCTGCCCATTCTGGTCTCCAACCTGTTCCAGCAGCTGTACAACACCGTAGACACCATGATCGTGGGCAACGTGCTGGGCGACACCGCCCTGGCCGCCATTGGCTCCTGCGGTTCCATTTATGAACTGCTGGTGGGCTTTGGCCTGGGCATTGGCAACGGCCTTGCCATTGTGGCGGCCCGCGCCTACGGCGCACAGGACGAGGACCTGCTCAAGCGCACGGTGGCCGGTTCGCTGGTCATCGGTCTGCTGGCCAGCCTGGCCATTACGGCAGCGGGCTATTTCGGCCTGCATCCCCTGCTGCAGCTGCTGGACACCCCCGCCGAGATCCTGGAAGATGCCTACAGCTACATCATTGTCATTGACCTAGGCGTGCTGGTCATGTTTTTGTACAATCTCTGTGCGGGCCTGCTGCGGGCCATTGGCAACAGCGTGATGCCGCTGGTGTTCCTGATCATCAGCTCGGTGCTGAACGTGGTGCTGGATTTGTGGTTCATTGCGGGCCTTGGCATGGGCGTGCGGGGCGCTGCCGTGGCTACGGTGATCGCCCAGGGCGTGTCGGTGGTGCTGTGCATCCTGTACGTGCTGGCACGGGTGCGCATCCTCATCCCGGGCCGTCAGCACTTCCAGGTGGGCCGCAAGCTGTACACCGACCTGTTCACCCAGAGCATTTCCATGGGCCTGATGAGCAGCATCGTGTCGGCCGGTTCGGTGGTGCTGCAGTACGGCATCAACGGCCTGGGCACCCTGACCATTGCGGGCCACACCGCCGCGCGCAAGCTGTTTGCCTTTACCGATATGCCCATGATCGCCATGGCCAGTGCGGCGTCCACCTTTGTTTCCCAGAACTACGGCGCAAACCAGCCCCAGCGCATCCGCAAGGGAATGCGGGAGATCTACCTGTATTCGCTGGTGGTGGCCGCTCTGGAAGTGGTGTGGATGCACTTTGGAGCCGCGTTCATGGTCAAGCTCATTTCCGGTTCCAGCGAGGCCATCGTGCTGGAAAACGGTGCCCGCTACCTGATCTGGAACGCACCGTTCTATGCTGTGCTGGGTGTGCTGCTGTCCACCCGCTATGCCCTGCAGAGCCTGGGCGAAAAGGTGCTGCCGCTGTTCTCCAGTGTGATCGAGCTGGTGGGCAAGGTGATCTTTGTGCTGGTGTTCATCCCCCGGTTCCACTACGATGCAGTCATTCTGTGCGAGCCGGTGATCTGGTGTGTGATGACCCTGTACCTGGTTGCAGTGTACCGGCGCGAGACCTTTGTGTTCCCGAGAACCCAAAAATAACCCGTTCCATCCGTACGGTGTGATGCAGGCTCTCCCGAAAGGGAGGGCTTTTTGCATGTTACGGGCTGCGTGAAAAAAGCTCCCCCTTCCGGGAGAGCTGAATGCAAACGAAGCGGACAGATGAAGAAAATTACAGCGCCGAGTAGCCAAAGCTGTTCACCAGCGCATCAATGCGCTGGCCGGCCTTGCACAGGGGGCATTCGCGGCTGTCGAAGCTGGCATAGTCCGGCAGGCTGGAAGGGTCAAAAATGGAGGTGACCGGGTAGCCCAGGCACTCGTGGGTGGTGGCAAAAATGGCCGAAAGCCCGGCCACGGTGCCGCCGTAGTAGTTCACGGCTTCCACGGCGGCCTGCACAGTGTAGCCGGTGGTGATGGAAGCGGCCAGAATGAGCACATGCTTGCCCTTGACCATGGGGGCCAGGTTGTCGCGCAGAATGATCTGGCTGCCGGTGGTGTATTCCGGGGTGACCACGTAAATGGTCTGGTGGGCGTTCATGTTGGCAAAGCCGTCCTTGGTCAGCTCGTTGGCCAGGCAGGTGCCGATCACCTGGGTGCCGTCCAGGCAGAGCACGGTATCCACAATGGTGCTGTGCTGGTAGGCGCTGACCAGCTCCTTGGCCACGGCCTTGGCTTCCGACAGGCGGGATTTCTGGGTGGTCACGTCAATGTAATAGTTGATGTGGCTGTGGCTGGTGGCAAAATGTCCCTTGGCAATGCGCAGGAACAGATCGCTTTTCTTGGTGGGCAGTTTGACCATGTTGATCATACAGGCAGCACTCCTTTTCAGCCGGGCGCAGATGCGCCGTAAAATACAAAACAGCGCGGCGGCCGCCGGGGCCGCTGCGCATCCTGCACAAGGTGTTGTCTTTATTGTACCGGAAAATGCATCTGTGCACAAGAAACAAAACAACTAAAAAACTTTGCTTGCTTTGCAACACTTTGCTGAAAGCGGGTACCCCCTGCCCTGCGGCCGGGCAAACAAAAAGGCCCGCGCAAAACTGCGCGGGCTGATGTGTACCCCCAATACTGGACACCCAGTATTGGGGGTATTTTTATGCGATAC
>CAVIXY010000172.1:0-2621 GCA_963646665.1 Bacteroides sp. CAG:545 | reverse complement strand
ACGACAAAATCAAGGCCGCTCTGACCACGGACGAAGCCAAAGCGGCCATGCAGAATGTTCTGGCCCGGGGCTACCAGCTGCGGTATTACGATGCAGACGGTAAAATGTTGGCAGTTTATGCCAACGCTACGGCCTGGGATGATGTGAACGCTGAAGAAAACGGCGTTGCTACTGCGGACGATGTGGCGGTGGTCACCGCACCCACCGCAGAGGATGTGAGCGCCGTTTCCCTGAGCAAACTCTATGTTTACTATGGTGCCGCCGAGGGCCGCAGCCGCGAAGGTGAGGGCCTGTGGTTCATCCTGAACCCCGCAAAGACCGACCTGACCGCCGAAACCTACACTTGGAAGAACGATGCCCCGGAGAACGGCTTCAAACAGAAAGAAGCAAAGCCTCAGTCCTACACCGCCAGCAAGACGGAGACCTGGGGCACCTCGGTTGATGTTGACAAGGAAACGGTCAGCTATCAGATCGGCGGCGATACCATCCGCGTAACGCGTACACTGGACCATACGTCGAATGATTATCACGATGTTATGACGACAAAGTGCACCTACAAGCTGTCGCAGCCGCTGCAGGCCACAAAACGCCATGGCCAGTGGCAGGTCGTCTTTGACGTTCCGGCAGGAACCAAGGTCACCGTCTCCTGCACAACGACGGATAAATCGAACCGGGGCACCAACAGCAGCTGGTCGGAACCGTTTGTCAAGTGGATAGAGACCACCAAAGTTCTGACGAACGAAGAGGTCGTGGGGCTGTCGAATGATGCATATCTGGCGGGTACGGACTACCCCGGACATAAAACGGGTACCGGACAAAGCTTTACGGTACAAAGCGGCGTTATGTATGAACTGGTAACACCGGAAGAAATGATGGACGACTTGATTTACGGCGGCGTGATCTTCCGCGGCGTCTGATCAAAAAAATGCAAGGAGCGGCTGTTCCCAGTACTGGGGAGCGGCCGCTCTTTTTGCGTGTGCAAAACGCCGGAAAAGGGTGCCTGACCGGCCGGTAGTCCGCTTCCCTGTACAAACGCACAGAAAAATTGTATGATGAAGCTGAAAACACTGTCACTTTCCTACTTTACAACTTTACCAAGATAAAGTAAAATAGGCATAGAAAAGAAACGGGGGAACCGACCATGGAATTCAGTCTTGCAAACCTGCAGCCCAAGGAGCGCGCCTCCTTTGCGCTGCGGGCGCTGTACGAAGCGGCGGGCTGCCGCAAGTACCACATGGGCCGCTTTGAGGAGTACGGCCTGTACCAGGAAAACCGCAGCTTCCTTTCCTCGGAGCAGGTCATCACCTTTACCGACCTGGATGGCCGTCTGCTGGCCCTCAAGCCGGACGTGACCCTTTCCATTGCCAAAACGGCGCAGCCGGCCTCCGGCCAGACTTTGCGCTACTATTACCACGAAAATGTCTACCGCCCCTCGGCGGAGAGCCACACCTTCAAGGAGATCTCCCAGATGGGCCTGGAGGTGCTGGGCAAGGTGGGCGAAGCGGAAGTGCAGCAGGCCGTCTGCCTGGCGGCACAGTCGCTGGGGCAGCTGGGTACCGAGTGGGTGCTGGAAGTGAGCCACATGGGCTACCTGTTCGGCCTGTTTGATGCGCTGGCTGTGCCGGATGCCGCACGGGTCAGACTGCTGGAAAAGCTGCGGCAGAAAAACGCCCACGAGCTGCGGGCGGCGGCCCTTGCCGCCGGGCTGGACGCTGCCGCCGCCGACACCCTGTGCCGGGTGCTGGAACTGACCGGCAGCTATGCGGCCACCCTGCCCAAGGCCGCAGCCCTTTGCCGGAACGAGGCCATGCAGGCCGCTGTGGCAGAACTGCAGGGGCTGGCCGCCCCGCTGGAAACGGCAGGCGGCGTGATCCGGCTGGACATGACCCTGGCCGGTGAGATGGAATACTACAACGGCCTGGTGTTTCAGGGTTACCTCAAGGCCCTGCCCCGCCCCCTGCTCAAGGGCGGCCGGTATGACCTGCTGATGCAGAAGTTCACCCCCGGGGCCGGGGCCATCGGCTTTGCGGTGTATCTGGACGAGCTGGACCGCCTGAGCGCTCCCCTGCCGCCGGTGCAGAAAAACAGCACCGGAAAGGTGATGCTGAACGTGGCCCTGCCGAAGGGCCGCCTGGGCGATAAGGTATACAACCTGCTGGCGGGCATCGGCTATGGCTGCCCCGAAGATTACAACGCCACCCGCAAGCTGGTGGTGGAAAACCCGGAAGCAGGCATCCGCTACTTCCTCGTCAAGCCCAGCGACGTGGCCATCTACGTGGAGCACGGCGCGGCGGATGTGGGCATCGTGGGCAAGGACATCCTCACCGAGGCCGCCGCTGACGTGTATGAGCTGCTGGACACCGGCCTTGGCAAGTGCCGCATGTGCGTGGCCGCCCCGGCCGATTACAAAGACGACCCCAGCCGCCCGGTGCGGGTGGCCACCAAGTTCGTCAACATTGCAAAAGCCTACTACGCCTCGCAGGGGCGGGACATCGACATCATCAAGCTCAACGGCTCCATTGAGCTGGCCCCCATTCTGGGCCTGTCGGATGTCATTGTGGACATTGTGGAGACCGGCACCACCCTGCGGGAAAACGGCCTGAAGGTGGTCACCGAGTTCA
>CAVIXY010000171.1:0-2638 GCA_963646665.1 Bacteroides sp. CAG:545 | reverse complement strand
TCTGGATGAAGAAACAAAAAAACACTATTAAAATTGTATGAAATCCAAGGATTTTGACCTTGACTTTGCCCGGAGGGAACGGTACACTTATACCAAGATATTTCCTCGCAGGGCAAAGGCCCGGCGGATCGTTTTGGAGGTTACAATAACAATGAGTGTTGCACTGAACACCAAGCACCTCTCCAGCTTTATCAGCGAAGAGGAATATGCAGCCATCTATCCGCAGGTGGAAGCTGCCCACAACCAGCTGGAAGCAAAGTCTGGCCCGGGCAATGACTTCCTGGGCTGGATGTACCTGCCCCGTGACTACGATAAAGAAGAGTTTGCCCGCATTAAGGCAGCAGCCGCCAGGATCCGTGAGGACTCGGAGGTGCTGGTGGTGGCCGGCATCGGCGGCAGCTACCTGGGTGCCCGCGCCGTGATCGAGGCCGTCAAGGGCCAGTTCCACAATGAGCTGGAAAACGGCCCCAAGATCTATTTCTGCGGCAACAGCATCAGCCCCACCTATCTGAACAACATCATCAGCCTGTGCAAGGGCAAGCGCTTCTCCATCAATGTCATCTCCAAGTCCGGCACCACCACCGAGACCAGCCTGGCTTTCCGTGTTCTGCGCGAGCTGCTGGAAAAGGAGATGGGCGTGGAAGAGGCAAACAAGCGCATCTACGCTACCACTGACCGCGCCAAGGGCACTCTGAAGCAGCTAGCCGACGCACAGGGCTGGCCCACCTTTGTGGTTCCTGACGATGTGGGTGGCCGCTATTCCGTGCTGAGCGCTGTGGGCCTGCTGCCCATCGCAGCCGCCGGCATCGACATCGACGAGCTGATGAAGGGCGCTGCCGACGCAATGGAGCGCTTCTCCGTTCTGAGCCCCGACAACGACGCTTACAAGTATGCAGCCATCCGCAATATCCTGTACCGCAAGGGCAAGAGCGTGGAGATCCTGGAGTGCTACGAGCCGGACTTCACCCTGATGAACGAATGGTATAAGCAGCTGTTCGGCGAGAGCGAGGGCAAGGACAACAAGGGCCTGTTCCCCGCAAGCTGCATCTTCTCCACCGACCTGCACTCCATGGGCCAGTTCATCCAGGAAGGCTCCCGCACCATGTTCGAGACCATTGTGGACGTGAAGAAGCCGGCCAAGGATCTGTTCATTGACCCGCTGGAAGGCAACTTTGACGGCCTGAACTTCCTGGCCAACCAGAATATGAGCGTGGTCAACCGCAAGGCCATGGAAGGCACCATTCTGGCACACACCGATGGCGGCGTGCCGGAAGTGCTGATCGAAGTGGACGACCTGGGCGCTTACAATGTGGGCTACCTGATCTACTTCTTCTGGCGTGCATGTGCCTGCAGCGGCTACCTGCTGAGCGTGAACCCCTTCAACCAGCCGGGTGTGGAAAGCTATAAGAAGAATATGTTTGCTCTGCTGGGCAAGCCCGGTTACGAGAACCTGACCGCCGAGCTGGAAGCAAAGCTGAAGTAAGTTGAAAATGATCTCCCGCCGCAAGGCGTGGAAAATACAGGAGGACTGAACTATGATTAAACTGATTGTTGGTACCAAGGGCTCCGGCAAGACCAAGGCTATGATCGACCAGATCAATGACGCGGTCAAGACCTCCAAGGGCAACGTGGTCGTCGTCGAGAAGGGCATGAAGCTCACCTACGACATCGCTCCTGCTGCACGTCTGATCGATCTGGACGAGTACAAGATCTCCGGCGGCGAAATGCTGTACGGTTTTGTTGCCGGCCTGATGGCAAGCAACTATGATATCACCGACCTGTACATCGACGGCATCCTGAAGGTTCTGGATCACGACATCAACCGTCTGGGCGTTGTGCTGGACGAGATGGCAGCTATCGCTGGCGACAGCGTGAAGGTCACCGTGACTGTCAGCGCTGAAGAGGCTGCTCTGCCCCACGACGTTAAGAAGTATCTGTAATCCGCGAAATTTCGGAATCTGAACGCAAAGAGCAGGCAGGAAACCGGAAAATTTAAATTTTTTCGGTTTTCTGCCTGTTTTGGTGTTGACAAAGGGCTGCTTTGGCGCTATACTAACAAAGCAGCCTTTTAGAGGTGTACTATGCAATTTGACCTGAGAAAGTTTATCGCCGCCGGCAAGCAGCCTTATCATGCAGAGTTTACGTGTGATTTATCTGCCCATGATTATGCCGGTGCAAGGATCCCGGAGCCGGTCACCGCGTTTTTTGACGCAGAGACGGATGGCGAAGAGGTCCGGATGACGCTGCGGGCAAACGCATCGGTGCACGGAGAGTGCGCCCGCTGCCTGGACCCGGTTGTACGGGAAGAGACAGTTGATACGGAGTGGACGGTAAAGGAGCGGGATCTGGACGACCCGGATTTCGATCTTCCGCTGGACGAAAAAGGACATCTGGATGTGGATGAATGGCTCAGCCAGGAGTTTATGTTCCAGATTCCCACGGTGCTGCTTTGCAGTGCCGACTGTGCCGGGCTTTGCCCCGTGTGCGGCAAAAAGAAAGCGGAGTGCACCTGCCCCCCGGCAGAGGACACCGCTGCTCCTGTAGACACAAGGCTCGCAATCCTTAAATCACTGCTGAACTGAGAAACCCATCAAGGAGGTGCAAAAATATGGCAGTACCTAAGAGACATCTTTCCAAG
>CAVIXY010000170.1:0-2639 GCA_963646665.1 Bacteroides sp. CAG:545 | reverse complement strand
GCATCCAGCAGCTTGCCCATAGCCTTGAGCTGATCGGGGTCGGTCAGGCGGGTGGTGGTCATGGGGACCATGGCCAGGTCGTCGGACAGGATCTCGTAGCCCTTCTCTTCCATGGCCTTGACCACAGCAGAGTAGTTCTCGGGATCGGTGGTGATCTCAGCTGCATCCTCGCTGGCGTCGAAGTCCTCAGCGCCTGCGTCCAGAGCATCCATCATAGCCTCATCGGCATCCTTATCTTCCAGAGAGATGTCAATGACGCCCTTCTGATTGAACAGGAAAGCCACACAGCCCATAGCGCCCAGGTTGCCGCCGTTCTTGTCGAAGTAGTGGCGCAGATCGGCAGCGGTACGGTTGCGGTTGTCGGTCAGGGTCTCCACCATGACAGCAACACCGCCGGGGCCGTAGCCTTCGTAGGTGATTGCCTCGTACTCGGTCTTGTCGCCGCCCTCAGCCTTCTTGATGATGCGCTGGATGTTATCGTTGGGCACGCTCATGCGCTTTGCCTTGGCGATCAGGTCTGCCAGCTTGCTGTTGGAAGCGGGATTGGGGCCGCCGGTACGCACAGCGACACTGATCTCGCGGCCGATCTTGGTAAAGACCTTGGCCTTTGCGCCGTCGGTCTTTTCCTTCTTGCGCTTAATATTGTTCCATTTGCTATGTCCAGACATGGGAAAGAGCCTCCTGTATATTCTCAAATCTCCGCCTGCGGGCAGACGGGCTGTGGTCGCCCGCATTGTGGCAGCACACAAAATCTAACTCTATTATTGTAGCACAACCGGGCAGAGCGTTCAAGCCTTATCGGCCCGGTTTTCGGCGAATCGTGCGAGAAAATGCGCTTTTTCTGCCATTTTACAGCAGTCGCAGCGCCTTGGGGTAGTGGTTTTTCACCCGCCCGCCGGACACCTTGCCGCCGCCCAGCGGCCAGCCGTCCACCAGCACGCAGCACCAGCCGTCGGCAGCGGTACGGGCTTCCACCTCACGGCCGGAGAGGTACTCCACGGTCCGCGGGTCGCTGAGGGTCAGTTCCTCGCGGTTCTGGCACAACGCGCCAAACGCGGTGAACAGATGGTGCTCCGGCACAAAGCGGCCTTTCTGCACGCTGCCCACAAACACGCCCGCGCGCAGCACATGCAGGTTTGTCTGCGGGAAGGGCACCGGCAGCAGCACGCCGCCGCCATGCACCACAGCGGGCCGCGCGGCCAGCGCCGGGAAATACGCTTTTGCAAACTCCTGCCACGCGGCAAGGCTCTGGGCGGGGCTTATCGCCTCGGCAGACGCCTGCCGGCTGTGTTTGCCGCCCTGCACGGCTTCGCGGCAGGCACGGGCGTTCTCGCGGCGGGCGCTGCGGGCATCCGGGCCTTTGGCGGGCTTGCCGCCGCGGCCCTGCGCTTTTTTGCCTGCGGCTTCCGCAGCGGCAAGCCAGAGCTGTTCTTCCGGGGAATATTCCCCTTCTGCGGGCAGGGTGCGGGGCGTGCCCGCTTTGACCAGCCGTGCCATAAAGTGGCCTTCGCCGCCCTGACAGGGCCAGATTCGGCGCACCTTGGTCACATCCAGCGGCAATCCTCCGGTGCGGTCGGCCTCGCCCTCGCTGCCGAAGGTGTAATCCACATTGCCCAGAGCATCCGCCAGTTCGAACTCCGGGTGGCGCTGCAGAAATGCCGCCACCTGACCTTCATCCTCTTCCGGCGCAAAGGTGCAGGTGGAGTACACCAACTGCCCGCCCGGGGCCAGCACGGCGGCGGCGCAGTCCAGAATCTGTGCGCCCAGCTCGGCACACTGCTTGACCAGCGCTTCGCAGTGCTGGGTGCGGGCCACCGGTTCCTTGCGGAACATGCCCTCGCCGGAACAGGGCGCATCCACCAGCACGCGGTCGAAAAACTCCGGCAGGGCATCCGCAATGCGGGCAGGCGTCTCATTGAGCACCACAGCGTTGGACACGCCCATGCGCTCGAGGTTGCTTTTCAGGATGTCGGCGCGGGCGGCAACGTATTCGTTGCTCACCAGCACGCCCCGGCCCTGCAATGCCGCCGCAAGCTGGCTGCTCTTGCCGCCGGGGGCCGCACACATATCCAGCACACGCATTCCAGGCTGCACGCCCAGCAGTGGGGCCGCCGAGGATGCCGACGGCTCCTGCGAATAGAACACGCCCGCATGATGGTACGGATGCCGTCCGGGCTTAAAGTCCGGCTGATGCACCACGAACGCCGCCCGGCAGAAGGGCGACGCTTCCAGCGGGAAGTCCGCCTTTGCGGCAAACTGTTCCGGCGTCGTGCGCAGGGCCGAAACGGTCACACCGCGCTCTGCCGTCTCTTGCGGGGCAGCGTACAGCACATCAAACCGCTCCCCCAGCAGGGCGCGCTCCCGCTGCTCAAAATATTCCATGGGCATTCTGCATTCCTCCTGTGGAGATGTATAAAGCCGCCGTCTGCGGCCAAACTAGGCTGTGTGAGGGGCACACCGCCCCGCACGGAAAACCGAAAGGAGATCATTCACTATGGCAACCGAAAACCGCAGCAGCAACTGCAAGAATCAGACCTCGAACCGCACGTCCAACCAGACTTCTAACCGCACCAGCAATCAGACCACCAACAGCGCCACCAACGAGCACAAGCACCCCAACCAGTACACCAAGGGTGCCG
>CAVIXY010000169.1:0-2673 GCA_963646665.1 Bacteroides sp. CAG:545 | reverse complement strand
TACTTGCTGCGAATAGGTCATAATCATACTCTCCTTTTGACAAATGTCGCTTTGCAGCACAAAACCGCCGCTGCGCCCTGCCGGCACAGCCGCTGCCCTGTACTGCTTGCATCCGAACCGGGTGCGCCGCTCTCTTTTCAGCGCCTACACCGGTACTACCACGCATGGCTTTATTATAGAGAAACCGGACGCATTTTGCAAGACATTTCCGCCAAAATTCCGCAGAGTCTTTCAAGGTTATCTACGTCTAACCGTCAATTTGTCTGCTTTCCGCTGCCCGTTTGTCAAGTTTTTGTCAACTTTGTCGAGGCGCCGGAAATTCCGTGCCCGCCTATCAAGGTTCCGGGGTCTGCCGCACCGGCTGCAGTGCCCAGATGGCGGCAAAGCCGGCTGCCGCCGCCCCCGCAGCCAGCCAGTGCCGTCCGGCTTCCAGCCCGAAGAAATTGGCTGCAAACGGAAAGGTCAGGCTGCCCACGCTCTGCCCCAGCGCCAGAAAGCCGTAGTTGACCCCTGCATGGGGAAAGCCAAACAGGTCGGTGGAAAGGGCCGGCAGCACCGCCGCCAGCGCCGAATAGCAAAAGGTAAGCCCCGCATAGCAGGCCACTACAGCCCAGCCCTGCGCAAAGGCAAAGCCCGCCGACAGCCCGCCGGACACCGCAAACAACAGCAGGTCCGTGGGGCGGCGGCCGATCTTATCGCTGAGCATGGGCATCAGCAGGCGTCCGGCCGCGCTGCCCACGCTGCCCAGCACCACGCTCCACAGGGCCGCCCCCTCGTCCAGCCCGCGCTCCATGCCCAGTTTTAAGATGATGGGACTGAACAGCAGCACCGCCGGGGTGGAAAAGCACACCGCCCCCGCGCACAGCCAATACTGCTTTGTGCGCAGCATCTGCCAGGGCGACAGGTCTATGGCATTTTTGCCGCTTCCCTGCTGCCTGCGGGGCTGTGCACTCTGCGGCGGGTCCTGCAGCAGCAGGCTACCCACCAGGCAGACCGGAAGCGTGACGGCTCCCAATGCCCAGAAGGCCCCCCGGATGCCCTGCACGATCCAGAAGCCTTTTACCGCTGCGCGCACGAACACCGTGAGAAATGCACCGGAAAGGCCCACCGCCCCGCCGATGACGCCGGTGGCCAGCCCTTTTCGGCCTGCATACCACTTTTGGGCACAGGACTGGATGGACGGGTACAGAAAGGCCGTGCCCAGCCCCGCCGGAATGCTGAACGCCAGAAAGAACTGCCCCGCGCTGCCGCCCGGCAGCCACGCCGCCGCAAAGAATCCGCCGCAGAGCAGCGCCGTGCCCCACAGCCCGGCACAGCGGGGACCTTTCTGATCCTGCAGAAAACCGCCGATCACACAGCCCACGCCAAACGCCGCAATGAGAATGCCAAAGGCGCTGCCTGCCTGCTGCTCGGTCAGGCCGTATTCCTCCATCACCGGCTGCTGGAACACGCCCCAGGCCGCCGGAATGCCGGTGAGCACCTGAATGGCCGCTCCTGCCGCCAGAATGGTCCAGGGGTGTTTTGCTGCAAACTGCTGCTTCATTGTTTCACCTCAAAGATGGATTTTCCCTTACAGTGTGTCCATTTCAATTGACAAAACAGCAGATTCCTTTATAATGGGTAAAGTAATAACCAAATGCGGCCTCGCCCTCTCAGGCCGCTTCGCGTCCAGCTCCCCCAAAGGGGGAACCGGTGACTTTGCATGGACTGCCAAGGCCTCTCCCTTTGGGAGAAGTGGCATTGCGCCAGCAATGACGGAGAGGGCGAGCCCACTTATAGTATAGAGAGGAACCACCATTATGAAAACACAGGCATTGAAAGGTATGCGGGACCTGCTGCCCGCAGAGCAGACCCTGCGCGATTACATCCAGGGCAAAATTCTGGAAACCTACCGCGCTTCCGGCTTTGAGCGCATTTCCACCCCCATGCTGGAGGATATGGAAAACCTCGACAAATCCGATGGCGGCGACAACCTGAACCTGATCTTCAAGGTGCTCAAGCGCGGCGACAAACTCACCGCTGCCCTGAACTCCGGCGACCCCAAGCAGCTCTCCGACATGGGCCTGCGCTATGACCTGACCCTGCCCCTGAGCCGCTACTATGCCGCCAACAAGGACAAGCTGCCCAGCCCCTTCAAGGTGATCCAGACCGACCGCGTGTTCCGCGCCGAACGCCCCCAGAAAGGCCGTCTGCGCGAGTTTGTGCAGTGCGACATTGACATTCTGGGCGATTCTTCCCCCAACGCAGAGGTGGAACTGATCGATGTGACCACCCATGCCCTGCTGAACATCGGCTTTACCGGCTTTACCGTGAACATCAACGACCGCCGCATCCTGCGCGGGATGCTGGAGAGCATGGGCTTTGCCGCCGACACGCTGGATTCCGTGTGCATCACCTTTGACAAGATGGACAAGATCGGTGCAGACGGCGTGAAGGCCGAGCTGACCGAAAAGCAGCTGCCGGAAAGTGCCATCAACGCCCTGGCCGATTTCATTGCTGCCGGTGAGGTCACGCTGGACGCCGTGGCCGCCCGCTGTGCCGACCCCGCCATTGCCGATGACCTGAAATATGTGCTGGCCACCGCCAATGCACTGGCCGATGGCCGTTACCAGGTGGCCTACTGCCCCAGCCTGGTGCGCGGTCAGGGCTACTACACCGGCATGGTGTTTGAGA
>CAVIXY010000168.1:0-2683 GCA_963646665.1 Bacteroides sp. CAG:545 | reverse complement strand
ACATAACCGGCCTTGTAGCTCTTGACACGGCGCACCATGGCAGCCTCGTTTTCAATGCTCTGGGAGCCGTAAATAAAGGACACGCCGCCCTGCCGGGCCAGTGCAATGGCCAGCTTATCGCCGGAGACCGACTGCATGATGGCGCTGATCATGGGAATGTTCATTTCCAGGGGGCAGTCCTCCTGACCCTTGCGGTACTTGACCAGCGGGGTCTTGAGGCTGACAGCCGTGGGGATATTCTCTGCAGAAGAGTAGCCGGGAACCAGCAGATATTCACCGAAGGTGCGGGAGGGTTCTTCATAGAAATAAGCCATAGTCAAACTCCTTTTCTCTTATCGCAGCAAAAACCGTTCTACAACAAAATCATTCACGTTTGAACCATCAAAATTGATTGTATATACTTTACCATATTCAGCGCCAGAATACAAACCCCAGCCGCAACAAACTTTGGAACTGTCCGCTGTCGAAAAACAGGCAAAATGCCCACCAAAATGGCGTAAGGTCATACTTTTCGGCCTGTCAGGCCGGTTTTTGCGTTCGTTTTCCTGCAGAGCCGTACCTGCTGCCGCCGGCCGGAAGATGCAAAAAAGCTCGTCCTTTTCGGACGAGCTTTTTTGCACACGAAGCGGGACATCGCCTGTGCGGCACATAGACCGCGGCCATGAAGGAGAACGGCCGGAGGAGGAGGACCTGTGCCCGATATCCCTGAAAACAAGAAGAAAAAGATTTCACACACAGCAGGGTCTCGCGCCCTTGCTGTAACCATATTGTAACTCTTTTGAAATCATTTTGCAATAGGGTTTTGTCACTTTTTTGTAATTTCTTTTGTTAACTTTTTATGTCCGGCTGCAAAAAACGCCCCTGCCGATGGTTTCCGGCAGGGGCGCTGAAGGGCGGTATTGTTCTCAATAGCACTTTTTGCAGGCCGTAAAGCCCTTTTCCTTTGCTTTGGACAGGGTGACTTTTTCCGGGTCCTTCATATTGCTGCAAGTCGATTTCTTGTGGTACTTCTTGCCGCCGTGCGTGGGAATCCAGACCATTTCTTCCGTCTTTTTGCTGGTGGAGATGGTCTGCACCGCCGCCGCAGACGGTTTGCAGGCGGTGTTCTGCACGCTGCCTGCCGAAGCCAGCGGACTGCACAGCACACTCAGGCACAGGGCCAGAGCTGCCGCAAGAATGCGAAAACGCTTTTTCATTCCAATCATCCTCCTGTAACCCAATGGGTGTACTCTTACCTAAAAGGTACGCCCCGGGCGGCAGGGGTGCAATTCTGAAAATGTGCTGTTTTTTACCTTCCGCGACACATTTTGCGCATTCCGGCACAGGGCCGCTTCAAAATGCGGCGGATTTACTCTGCTTCCGGCTGCAGCTCCAGATAGCACTCAAATGCCGTCAGGCCTTCGTGGCGGCCAATGATGTACCAGCCCTCTGCAGAGGGGGCATAGAGCACCTCGATCGTTTCGCCCAGCGGCACTTCCCGGTGGTAGCTGATGGAAGCAAAGGTCACCGGCCCCTGCCGCATCACCTCCAGCGGCAAGGCATCGCAGGCAATGTCCAGGTAAAAGGCATTGTTGATGTGGCCGTTCAGGTCGCACTGGGAGTAGTGCGCCGTCCACTCCCCTGCTTTGGTCACCTCTTTGCATTTGTACAGGCGGAGAGGAAGCTCCCCTTCCACCGTTTCGTTCCAGAAGCCCTCGGTCTGCCAGGGCGGTTCCCGCAGGATGTGCCCGGTGGCAAGGTCCACCACGATCCAGCGGCAGTCCACCTCAGCCAACAGCGTGCCGTCCTGGGCCTGCACTGTGGTGATGCGCTTGATGGCTCCCCTGCGGCTGCGCTCGGCCCGGGTGATCAGGGTAATGGATTCGGCCCGGCGGGGCACACGCACAAACCGCAGCGCCTGCTTGCCCACCAAAAAGGCCACACCGTGGTCCTTGAAGAACTGGTCTGTCATGCCGAACGCCCGGGCGTGGTCCGCCGACACCTGCTCCACATAGCGCAGCAGAGCGCTGGGCTTGAGCAGACCGCGGAAATCGGCATCGGCGTTCTGCACCACGGCAGTCTGTATGTAATGATTTGCTTCCATACGGGTTCCTTTCCTGATGCAAAAAAGCAGGCTGCCCGGAGGTTCCGCTGCAGCCTGCTTTTGCGTCAATACATATTGCGGTTGCGCTTGCGCACCTTGCGCCAGATGTTGAAGCAGGCCAGGGCGATCATGGCAGCCAGCAATGTCAGGAACAGCGGCCCGCTGCCTCCCTCATCGTAGCTCTTCATCTCGCTCCACTTCACGTCCAGCTCACTGTTGACATCATCGCTCAGAGCCGTGAAGATCTTCTCTTTGGCGGCCTCTTCCTCGGAAGGATAGGCGATTTCACTGTACTTCAGGTCCTCGTCCAGCACTTCCCATACCTCGTGCATGGGGGTGGTGTAGCCGATGTACTCAATGTTCGCTTTGCCCACATCGGTTTCGCACATGAAGTTGATGAACATTTCGGCAGCTTCCTCGTGCTCGCTGGTGGCGGGAATGGTCATGCAGTCCACCGACAGCACGCTGCCCTCCTCCGGGAATACCCATGCCAGGTCCGGGTTATCATCAATCATGGTAATGGCATCGCCGGAGTAGTACACGCCGATGGCTGCTTCGCCGCCGATCATTTTATCGAAGATCTCATCCATGACGTAGGCC
>CAVIXY010000167.1:0-2712 GCA_963646665.1 Bacteroides sp. CAG:545 | reverse complement strand
AGTTCATGCCCATCTCGGCCCGGTTCATTGCCAACAAGGCCAGCTACCAGTTCAAACACGCTGAAATGGACACCATGCTGGAAAAGCTGCGCGGGGCCCTGCAGAACAAGGAGGAAGCAAAATGATCAAGCTGTACAACTTCGACGAGCTCAAGCCCGAACAGATCCTGAACCGCGACATCCGCGCTGAAAAAAACGTGGAGGACGTGGTGGACGGCATCATTGCCGATGTGCGTGCCCGGGGCGACGAGGCCCTGAAGGACTACGCCCTGAAATTTGACGGGGCAAAGATCGACGATCTGCAGGTGACGCAGGCAGAGATCGACGAGGCCTTTGCGGGCATGGACCCCTACTTCCTTGAGACTTTACGGGAAGCCGCCGCCAACATCGAGAGCTTCCACCGCCAGCAGGTGCACAAGAACTTTGTGGTGAACGACAAGCCCGGCATCGTGCTGGGCCAGAAATATACCCCCATTGAAAAGGCAGGCGTCTATGTGCCCGGCGGCACGGCGGCCTACCCTTCCACCGTGCTCATGGACGTGATCCCCGCCAAGGTGGCCGGCGTGTCTGAGATCGTCATGACCACCCCCGCCGGCAAGGACGGCAAGGTGAACCCGGTCATTCTGGCCGCCGCCGCCACCGCCGGTGTGACCAAGATATTCAAGACCGGCGGCGCGCAGGCCGTGGCCGCTCTGGCCTACAGCACCCAGACCATCCCGGCGGTGGATAAGATCGTGGGCCCCGGCAACATCTATGTGGCCACCGCCAAGCGCAAGGTGTTTGGCAAGGTGGGCATTGACATGATCGCCGGCCCCAGCGAAATTCTGGTGCTGGCCGACGGCGGCTGCAACCCCGCCTGGGTGGCGGCCGATCTGCTGAGCCAGGCCGAGCACGACAAGCTGGCCAGCCCCGTCCTCGTCACCGACAGCCCGGAGCTGGCCAAGGCCGTGCAGGCCGAGCTGGAAGTGCAGATCCCCCAGCTGCCCCGTGCCGCAATCGCCCGCGCCAGCGTGGACGACAACGGCAAGATCATCGTCTGCACCGACCTGCACAAGGCCATTGAAGCCTGCAACATCATTGCGCCGGAACATCTGGAAGTGTGCGTGGAGGACCCCTTCGGCGTGCTGAACGAGATCAAAAACGCAGGCAGCATCTTCCTAGGCCGCAATGTGCCGGAAGCATTGGGCGATTACTTCGCTGGCCCCAACCACACCCTGCCCACCAGCGGCACGGCCCGCTTCTCCAGCCCGCTGGGCGTGGACGACTTTGTCAAGAAGTCCAGCTTTATCTACTACACCCGTGAGGCTCTGGGCGAGGTGGCCCCCCGCATTGCGGACTTTGCCGAGCGTGAGGGCCTGCACGCCCACGCCAAGAGCGTGACCATCCGGTATGAAAAGTGAGGGTGTGAACCATGAGTAAATTCCTTTCCCCCACGCTGGCTGCTGTCACCCCCTATACCCCGGGCGAACAGCCGCAGGACCAGCAGTACATCAAGCTGAACACCAACGAGAGCCCCTACCTGCCCAGCCCGGCGGTGGTGGCGGCGGTGAGCGAAGCTGAGGTGGAAAAACTCCGCCTCTACTCCGACCCCGCCTGTGCCGATCTGCTCAAGGCAGCTGCGGCACACTTCGGCCTGCAGCCGGAGCAGATCATGCCCGGCAACGGCAGCGATGAGAACCTGTTCTTTGCACTGCGGGCTTTCTGTGACGAGCAGCACCCGCTGGCCTATGCGGATATCACCTACGGCTGCTATGGCGTGTGGTGCGGCCTGCTGCACATTCCCAGCCACATCATCCCGTTAAAGGATGATTTCACGCTGGACCCCGCCGACTACTACGGCCTGAACGAGACCATCGTGCTTGCAAACCCCAACGCCCCTACGGGTCTGGCCCTGCCCCGCAGCGCCATTGAGGGCATCCTCAAGGCAAACCCGGACAATGTGGTGATCGTGGACGAGGCCTATGTGGACTTTGGCGGCGAGAGCTGCGTGCCCCTCATTGACAAGTACGAAAACCTGCTGGTAGTGCAGACCTTCTCCAAGTCCCGCCAGCTGGCCGGTGCCCGGCTGGGTCTGGCCATGGGCAATGCAAAGCTCATCGCCGACCTGAACCGGGTCAAGTTCAGCCTGAACCCCTATAACATCAACCGCCTGACCCTGAAAGCCGGGCAGGCCGCACTGGAAGATACAGCCTATTTCGATAAGACCCGCACCGCCATCATGGACACCCGCAGCTGGACGAAACAGCAGCTGGAACAGCGGGGCTTTTCGGTGCTGGACAGCCGCTCCAACTTCCTGTTTGCAAGTACAAGCCGGAAAGACGGCGAAACTCTCTACAAAAAGTTGAAAGAAAACGGCATCCTGGTGCGGCATTTTGATGCCCCGCGCATTGCCAACTGGCTGCGCATCACCATTGGCACGCCGGAGCAGATGCAGGCGCTGCTGGCAGCCCTTGATAAAATTCTGGAGGAATGAGCCATGGCAAACCGAATGGTATCGCTGGAACGCAACACCAACGAAACGCAGATCGACCTGACCCTGGACCTGGACGGCTCCGGCCGCTACGAGATCGACACCGGGTGCGGCTTTTTGAACCATATGCTGGAACTGTTTGCCCGGCATGGCCGCTTTGACCTGGTGCTTACCTGCCACGGGGACGTGGAGGTGGACTACCACCACACCACCGAGGACGTGGGCATTGCACTGGGGCAGGCC
>CAVIXY010000166.1:0-2713 GCA_963646665.1 Bacteroides sp. CAG:545 | reverse complement strand
GTGGTGGAGCAGGCCGTGCAGCTGGGGGACATCCGGCTGAACCTGTTTGACACCGCCGGTCTGCGCCAGACCGAGGACGCCATTGAGGCCGAGGGCATCCGCCGCAGCTGGAAAAAGCTGGAGGAAGCCGGACTGGTTCTGGCGGTGTTCGATGGCTCGGAGCCGCCCACCCGGGAGGATCTGGAGCTGGCCCGGCGCTGTGCCGGGCGGCCTGCCATTGCGCTGGTGAACAAAGAGGACCGGCCCACGCAGTTTGACGCGGAAATCATTGCGCCGTATTTTGCTATGGTGCTGCCGGTGTGCTGCCGGGAAGAGGGCAGCCGCAAGGTGATCGCCGCCGCTGTGGCCCGCCTGCTGGGCACCAGCCGGATCGATCCCCACGCGGCCAGCCTGTCCGGCCAGCGGCAGTTTGCCGCCGCCCTGCGGGCCAGAGACGCCGTGAAAGGAGCGCTGGACGCCGCAGAAGGCGGCTTTGGGCTGGATGCCGTCTCGGTGTGCGTGGACGATGCGCTGGAAGCCCTGTGCGAGCTGACCGGCGAAAACGCATCCGAAGCCGTCATCGAACAGGTGTTCGAGCGGTTCTGCGTGGGAAAGTAATAAAGAGAGAAACCAAGGGAAAGTATATGAACCACTTAGGAGATTATGATGTCATCGTCATCGGTGCCGGACATGCCGGCATTGAGGCGGCCCATGCGGCGGCGACACTGGGCGCCAGAACCGCTGTGTTCACGATGAGTCTGGATGCCATTGGCAATATGCCCTGCAACCCCAGCATCGGCGGCACCGCAAAAGGCACGCTGGTGCGGGAACTGGATGCCCTGGGCGGCGTGATGGGTCTGGCGGCGGATGCCACCTACCTGCAGAGCCGGATG
This sequence comes from Bacteroides sp. CAG:545, assembly GCA_963646665.1. Taxonomy (GTDB): domain Bacteria; phylum Bacillota; class Clostridia; order Oscillospirales; family Ruminococcaceae; genus Faecalibacterium. The sequence goes on along the minus strand of CAVIXY010000166.1, from coordinate 1,841 downwards.
CTCAACAAGGGCAAAGGCCCGGCGGTGCACGCCCTGCGTGTGCAGACCGACCGCAAACGCTACCACGAATACATGAAGCACGCCCTTGAGCTGACGCCTGGCCTTGCCATCCATCAGGCCGAAATCGTGGGCATTGAGGTGGAAAACGGCCATGTAAAGGGCGTTGTCACCCAGCTGAACGGCGAGTACACCGCAAAGTGCGTGGTGCTTGCCACCGGCACCAACCTGGGCGGCAAAATTTTTGTAGGCGATGCCTGGTATGCATCCGGCCCGGACGGAATGCACGCCGCCAACGCGCTGACCGAGAGCCTGAAAGCGGCGGGCCTGCCCCTGCGGCGGTTCAAAACCGGCACCCCGGCCCGCGTGCACCGGCGCAGCATCGACTTCAGCCAGCTGGAATGCCAGCCCGGCGACCCGGACAGCGAGCTGCAGCCGTTTAGTTTTATGACGGACGCACCCATGCACAATAAGGTGGAGTGCTGGATCGCCTACACGAACCCCGAAACGCACAAGATCATTCTGGACAATATCCAGCGCAGCCCGCTGTACGGCGGCATGATCGAAGGCGTTGGCCCGCGATACTGCCCGTCCATTGAGGACAAGGTGGTGCGCTTTGCGGGCAAGGACCGCCACCCCATCTTTGTGGAGCCCTGCGGAGAGAACACCGAGGAAATGTACCTGCAGGGCGCTTCCAGCAGCCTGCCGGAGGACGTGCAGAACGCCTTTTACCGCAGCATCAAGGGCTTTGAGCACATTGAGATCATGCGCCCGGCCTACGCCATCGAGTACGACTGCGTAGACCCCACCAGCCTGGAAGCCACACTGGAAAGCAAGGTGGTGCGGGGCCTGTACGGGGCAGGGCAGTTCAACGGAACCTCTGGCTACGAGGAAGCCGCCGCCCAAGGTCTGCTGGCGGGCCTGAACGCCGCCCGCAATGCACTGGGCAAAGAGCAGCTCATTCTGCCGCGCCATACCAGCTATCTGGGCACCCTGGTGGACGACCTGGTGACCAAGGGCGTCATGGACCCCTACCGCATGATGACCAGCCGCAGCGAATACCGGCTGACGCTGCGGCAGGACAACGCCGACACCCGCCTGACCCCCATTGGCCGGGAATACGGCCTGGTGCAGGACGACCGCTGGGCAAAGTATGAGCACACCCAGAGCCTTCTGGAAGCCGAGCGCCGCCGCCTGCATGAGACCCATCTGCGCACGGCAGACCTGCAGGCGGCTATGACCGCCGCAGGCTTTGCTCCGGCGGCAGAGGGCGGCATTGCCGAAGAGCTGCTGCGCCGCCCGGAGATCCACTACGACCTGCTGGCCGGGGTCATCGGCTGGGGGGAGGGGATCACCCCCATGCTGGCCGAGCGGCTGGAAACCGAGATCAAGTATGCGGGCTACATTGCCCGGCAGGACCGCATGATCCGCGAGGTGGCCCGCCACGAAAAAACGCTGATCCCGGAAGATTTTGCGTATGCAGACCTCACCGGCCTGACACTGGAAGCCCGTGAAAAGCTGGCCCGCATCCGCCCCAAAAATCTGGGGCAGGCGGGCCGCATCCCTGGTGTGTCGCCCTCGGATCTGGCACAGCTGAGCATTGCGCTGGCAGCGAAGAAGTGACGTGGTTCCCGTGCAGAGCGGTTTCGAGTAGGAAAGGCTTGATGGCTTTTATAAAAAGCTTCTCCGTCGGAAGATATTCTCTTTTGACACCAAAAGAGAATCAGAAAAGTGCCAGCGATTTCGACGCGCTGGATCCACGAGAAAGGGGCTGCTCACCCCTTTCAACCCCAAAGAAGAGGTCGAAGCAAAAAAAGCTTGTAGCTGTGCCTTCGGCACTATCT
>CAVIXY010000165.1:0-2737 GCA_963646665.1 Bacteroides sp. CAG:545 | reverse complement strand
TGTGGCCTTCCTGCCACCAGAACTCGCGGCTGCGCAGGAAGGGACGGGTGGTCTTTTCCCAGCGCACCACGCTGCACCACTGGTTGTACTTCATCGGAAGCTCGCGGTAGCTGTGCAGCACGCGGGACCAGTGATCGCAGAACATGGTCTCACTGGTGGGACGCACTGCCAGGCGCTCTTCCAGCTTGTCGGAGCCGCCCATCGTGACCCACGCCACCTCCGGCGCGAAGCCATTCACGAGCTCGCCCTCTTTCTGCAGCAGACTCTCGGGGATCAGCACGGGCATGGCCACGTTCTCATGGCCGGTGGCCTTGAAACGGGCATCCATGTCCTTCTGGATCAGCTCCCAGATAGCCTGGCCGTAGGGGCGCAGGATGATGAAACCCTTCACACTGGAATACTCCACCAGCTCTGCCTTCACGCAGATGTCGGTGTACCACTGTGCAAAGTTTTCTTCCTGGCTGGTAATCGCCTGCACGAGCTTCTTGTTGTCTTTTGCCATTTTGTTATATCCTCCTAAGGCCGTGCGCCAAACGCGGCGCGTTCCGCACGAACCCATATTGAAAGCCCCGCCCACGAACGCGGCCGGGTGCCGCGCAGAAAAGGCGGGGCTTTTTACCGATTTTAGTTCTGCTGGTGGCTGTCCACAAAGTTTACCACATCGCCCACGGTGCGCAGGGTCTCGATGGCATCGTCCGGCACCTCAATGCCAAACTCATCCTCCAGCGTCATCACCATGTCCACAATGTCCAGGCTGTCTGCCTCGAAATCGCTCATGATGTCGCTGTCCATCGTGATCTTTGCCGGATCAACATCCAGCTGCTCCGCCAGCAATGCACGGATTTTTTCAAAAGTATCCATTCCTGTGGTCTCCTTTTTGCAGTTGTTTTGCCTGCTTTGTACCCCTGTGCCGCGGGCCGCTGCCATGACGGCAGACCTGCGGACGCTGCGCGGCCGGAACAGACGATACAAAACGCTCTCTTTTTTTATATCCCATGCCATGCATCTTGTCAAGCCCTGTTTTGGCATTCCCGCTTTTCTTCGGTAAAAAAAGTGCAAAACGCAGATTTCCGCTTGACAGAAGTGCACAAGATTCTTATGATTATAAAGGAATAGTTTTCGGGGACTGACCGGCCCCCGCTCAAAGGAGAGTCGAGCAATGAAGCTTTCGTTTACCAAAATGCAGGGCTGCGCCAACGATTACATCTACCTGGACTGCCGCACCGCCGGTGTGCCGGAGAACATCGTGGAACTGAGCCAGAAGCTTTCCCGGCGGCATTTTTCCATCGGGGCCGATGGCATCATCTGCATCTGTGCACCGGCAACGGCCGGGGCCGATGGCCGGATGCGCATTTTCAACGCAGACGGCAGCGAAGCGCAGATGTGCGGCAACGGCATCCGCTGTGTGGCCGAGTGGCTGTATACCCACGGGGTGGAAAAGCCGGTGCTGACCATCGATACCGGCAGCGGCACCAAGACCGTTACCCGCAAGGGGGCGGGGCTGTGGCAGGTGGAAATGGGAGCTTACAGCACCCGGGCGGCCGACCTGCCCGCCGTGAACATGGGCGCAGACCCGCTGGTGGATAAGCCCCTGACCGTGGACGGCAAAAACTGGCAGGTGACCTGCATCAGCGTGGGCAACCCCCACTGCGTGACCGTGGTGCCGGATGTGGACAGCCTGAAGCTGGAAGAGATCGGCCCCGCGTTTGAGCACCACCCGAACTTTCCGGAGCGCATCAACACCGAGTTTGTGCAGGTGGTGGACAACACCCACCTGAAAATGCGGGTGTGGGAGCGCGGCAGCGGCGAGACCTGGGCCTGCGGCACCGGCACCTGCGCCACAGTAGCAGCCCTGACCGAACTGGGCATCTGCCGGCCCGGCGAAGATGTGCAGGTGCAGCTGCGGGGCGGCGTGCTGACCATCCGGGTACTGCCCGGCAGCCAGTTGCTGATGACCGGCGCCGCCGAGACCGTGTGCGAAGGCACCGTGAATGTGTAAACGCCCTCGCCCTCTCAGTCTCGCGTCCGCTCGACAGCTCTCCCAAAGGGAGAGCCTCTGGCGGAACTGGAAACTTTGCATGGACTGCCAAGGCCTCTCCCTTTGGGAGAGGTGGCATTGCGTTAGCAATGACGGAGAGGGCGAGCTATCTATAAAATAAAGCGAGGGAAAGTACCATGAAAATGAACAAACACTACGATGAGCTGAAGGCCAGCTACCTGTTTGTGGACATTGCCCACAAGGTGGCCGCTTATCAGGAAGCACACCCGGAAAAGGAGATCATCCGCCTGGGCATTGGCGATGTGACCCAGCCCCTGGCCAAGTGCGTGGTCAAGGCCATGCAGGATGCTGCCGCAGAAATGGGCACCAAGGAAGGCTTCCACGGCTACGGCCCCGAGCAGGGCTACCCCTTCCTGAAGCAGGCCATCCAGGGCTATTATGCAGGCCGCGGCACCAAGATCGAAGAGGACGAGATCTTTATTTCGGACGGTGCCAAGAGCGACCTGGCCAACATGCTGGGCCTGTTTGATGTGGACAACACCGTGCTGGTGCCGGACCCCGTGTACCCCACCTACGTGGACGACAACGTGACCGATGGCCGCAAGATCATCTATGGCCGCACCAGCCAGGAGAACGGCTTCCTGGGAATGCCGGACGAGAACGTGAAGGCTGACATCATTTACATCTGCAGCCCCAACAACCCCACCGGTGCCGCTTACACCCGTGAGCAGCTGAAGG
>CAVIXY010000164.1:1934-2747 GCA_963646665.1 Bacteroides sp. CAG:545 | reverse complement strand
CGGAATGGCAGACGCGCTGGTTTTAGGCACCAGTTCCAACGGAGTGAGGGTTCGACCCCCTTCTCCCGCATAGCCCCCCGCCGAGAGCATAATTGCTCTCGGCGGGGGGCTTTTTTTGTAGGAAAAGGGGGGGCGAACAGCACGGCCCTGCGTGAGCAGGGTAAGCAATCAGCCCGGTGCAACAACAGCGACCGCAGCCTGTGGCTGAAACAGGGAGATGTTGTTGGGGCAGCGGCCAGCAGGATGCGAGGCCCGCACCAAGGGCCGAAGCAGACGCTGGGAGCCGCAACTCGTTGCTGTTGCTTAGTGCGCGGGTCCCAACGCGTAGGAATGTCTACTGTGGATGCTGGCAGCAGCATAATTGCTCTCGGCGGGGGGCTTTTTTGTAGGAGAAGGGGGTCGAACAGCACGGCCCTGCCTTTCATTTTTGATACTTTCCCGCTGTGCGGCGCATACTAACGGCAGGACCAGGATGCGAAAGGAAGTGCCTTTATGAAAAAAGCCGGGCGGTGGCTGTGGATCGCGGCAGTGTATCTGCTGACAGCGGCGGTGGCTGCGCTGGGCTGGCTGTGGCATAGTCTGCCGGATCAGATCTATCTGGAACCCGGTCAGGCTCTGGCGCTGCCGCGCTTTGCATGGGTGGAGCCGCTGCACAATACCGGCAGCCGCAATGTGGCCAGCACCCGTGCGGTGGGCAGTTATCAGGCAACGCTGTCGCTGGGGGGATGGCTTCCGGTCAAAAGCATCCGCGCCATTGTGGAAAGCCGCCCCACCGTTACCGTGTGCGGCACACCGTTTGGGGTCAAGATGTTC
>CAVIXY010000164.1:0-1878 GCA_963646665.1 Bacteroides sp. CAG:545 | reverse complement strand
GGCTAAGCAGGCAGGCCTGCGGCTGGGGGACCGGGTCGTGCGGATCGGGGACACCGCCACGGAAAACAACGATGCCGTAAAGGCAGCGCTGGATGCAGCGGCGGGCGAAGCCGTGGAGGTCGTCTATATCCGGGATGGAGAACAGCGGCGCACCCTGCTGACCCCGCAGTGGGATGCGGCGGCAGCCCAGTGGCGCGCGGGCATGTGGGTGCGGGACTCCTCGGCGGGGGTGGGTACCATGACCTTTGTGGATGCACAGGCCGGTGTGTTTGCGGGGCTGGGGCATCCGATCAGCGACAGCGACACCGGGGAGAGTGTGGCGCTGCGCAGCGGTGAGATCGTGCCCTGCCAGATCATTGGCTGCACCAGCGGCACGGTGGGCAGCCCCGGAGAGCTGAAGGGCCGCTTTCTCAGCACCCACGCGCTGGGCAGCATCTGCATCAACGGCGACACCGGTGTGTACGGCACAACCCGCACTTCATTTGCCGGGGAGCAGATGGAGCTGGCCTTTGCACAGGAAGTTGTGCCCGGTGACGCGGAGATCTGGGCCACAACAGAAGGGGAGACGCCCCAGCGCTACCGGGTGCGCATTGAGAGGGTAAACGATGCTGACCCGCACCGGAATATGATCCTGCGTGTGGTGGATCCGCGGCTTTTGCAGAAAACAGGCGGAATCGTGCAGGGCATGAGCGGCAGCCCCATTGTGCAGAACGGGCGGCTGGTGGGGGCAGTGACCCATGTTTTGGTCAAGGACCCCACCCGCGGCTACGGCATCTTTGCGCAGACGATGTTGGAACAGGCCCGTCAGGTGCAAAAACAGAACGTGTCTGCGTAAAACCGGGCGGCTCAAACGAAAAAATCTGCGGCATTCGATTTTCTTTACCAAAAATTGCCATAAAATACCGTTGAACAATCTGGAAATTTATGGTAAAATCCATGGTGTTAAGGGAACTGCACACATTGGAGGAAAACAACCATGGACAAAGTGAGATTTTTGATGTCGGACACCGGTGCTCAGATCACGGAGGCCTGCCGCGAAGCGCTGGAACAAAAAGGCGTAGAAGTGACTGTTGTGGAAAAGGACGGCAACAAGGTTTTGCAGAAAATGCTCGCGGTGCGCCCGCAGGTCGTTCTGCTGGACGCCTTTATGCCCGGCCTGGACGCATTGGCTGTCAAGCAGCGCTACAATGCAGCCGGAGAACGGCACACTTCGTTCTTTGTAACGGGCGCGTTCCAAAGCGAGGAAATGGTGCAGGAGCTGCTGGACGAAGGCTTTGCCTACTACTTCGTCAAGCCGTTTGACGAAACGGTGCTGGCGGCCCGCGTCCTCAAAGTGGCACTCGGGCAGGAAAAACGGGTGCTGCACACCAGCGTGGACAGCGATGAACTGACCGTGACCGAGATCCTGCATCAGATCGGCGTCCCCGCCCACATCAAGGGCTACCAGTTCCTGCGGGATGCCATCCTGCTCACGATGAACGAGCCGGATTATATCAACGCTGTGACCAAGCGCCTCTACCCGGAAATCGCAAAGCGCAATGGTACCACCGCCAGCCGTGTGGAGCGCGCCATCCGCCATGCCATTGAGGTGGCATGGGACAGGGGAGATGTGGATACCCTGAATAGCTACTTCGGGTATACCATCCATAACCTGCGCGGCAAGCCCACCAACAGCGAGTTCATCGCAATGATTGCGGACAAGATGCGGCTGGATAAGAGGCAGAGGGTGGGCTGAAAATCTACCAAAAGCGCAGTGAAACCCATTTATGATCCATTGAATTTTTATAGCCCCATAAAACAACCCCAGCGCAGCCTGTGGACAACTTTGATATGTACCCCTAATACTGGACACCCAGTATTGGGGGTATTTTTATGCGC
>CAVIXY010000163.1:0-2834 GCA_963646665.1 Bacteroides sp. CAG:545 | reverse complement strand
ACATCAAGATGATCTCCACCAGCGAGATCAAGATCTCCTGCATCATCAACCGCGAGGACGCCGACAAGGCTGTTTCCGCCATCCACGATATGCTGTTTGACTGATCCCTGCATCCAAAACCATTGGCGCCGTGCTGCTTTTCCGGAAGCGGCACGGCGCTTTTTTGTTGTGCCGGTTTGCCCGGTCATACTTATTTTACACTTTCCGGCGTTTACACAAAATGCAAAGGGGTGTATAATACAAGTTATATCTGTGCGGCGCGGCGCGCTGCAAATCTGCAAAAGGAGCACACGCTGCACCATGGAACCAAAAAAGACAAACCGAAAGCCGCGGGAAAAACAGCCCCTGACCTACCGGGAATGGAAGCGCCGCAAAATGCTGCGTCTGGCCCGCAACTGGGTCATTTTTCTGGCCGGGTGCGGGGTGGTGATCGCCCTGCTTACCAATGGCATCCTGTGGGTGCTGCCCCGGGTGCACAGTCTGCTGGCCGGGCCAAAAGTGTTCGCAGCCAGCGCCTACGAAGAAACGGACTACCGGTTTGATGCCGATGACCCGCGCCTGGTGCTCATCAACGGCAACCTGCCCACCGAGGAAGAGCCTGCTCCGCTGCTGGATGCGGCGGACGAAGCCGGTACCCAGCTGGAAGCGGAAGCCGCCATGCAGTACCGAAGCATGGCCGCCGCTGCCCAGGCGGATGGGGTGACCCTGACCCTGGTGTGCGGATATCAGACCGCCGAGACCCGCCAGGCTGCCTACGAGGAACAGAAGCAGCACTACCTGGAACAGGGCAAAACCGAAGAAGAAGCGGCTGCCCTGGCAGCGTCCATTCTGCCCCAGGCTGCCTGCAGTGAGCACGGCACCGGCTATGCCGCCGACATCCTGTGCGCCGACTACACCACCCGGGACACCGGCTTTGCGGGCACCCGGGCCTTTGAGTGGCTCAATGCCTACGCTGCCGAGTACGGTTTTATTCTGCGCTATCCGAAAGACCGCCAGGCCATGACCGGCGTGGTGTATGAGCCTTGGCACTGGCGCTATGTGGGCGTAGAAAACGCCCTGGCGGTGCGTGCCAGCGGCCTGAGCCTGGAAGAATTTATCACGCTGCAAAAATCGCTGCAGCAATAAAAACGCTCCTGTGCCCTGCACGGGAAGGAAGGAAACAGACATTGAAACGAACGCTCATTGCGCCGGGAGTGCATCTTTCCTGCGACCCGGCGGAAAAATTCAACCGCTGCCGCATCAGCATCCATTTTGCGTTTCCGGCAAAGCGGGCCGCCGCCACGGCCCACGCTCTGCTGCCGCTGGTGCTGGAGCGCGGCTATGCCGACTGCCCGGATATGACCCAGCTGACCAAAAAGCTGGCAAAGCTCTATGGGGCAGACCTGACCGTGGATGCCCGCCCCATGGGCTGCAACCACAACCTGTGCGTCAGTGTGACCGGCATCAAGGATCCATTTGCCCTGGAAGGGGAGCCGCTTACCCGGGAGTATGCTGCCATTGCACTGGGCGCGGCCTTCCACCCCTGCCTTGTGAGCGGTGTGTTTGACCCGCAGGCCGTGGAGATCGAAAAGCAGATGCTGAAAAAGGCACTGGAAGATGAGATCAACGAAAAGCGCATCTACTGCACCCGGCAGGCCAACCGCGAATTTTTCGGCGACAGCCCGGCGGGCGTGCGGCAGGAAGGCTATCTGGAAGAGGTGGACGGCCTGACGCCGGAACAGCTGACCGATGCCTACCGCGAGATGCTGCGCACCGCAAACATTGAACTGATGGTGCTGGGCTGCGATGAAGCCCAGACGGCGGCCATCCGGGATGCGCTGCTGGCAGAGCTGGCCGCGATCGACCGTGCTCCGCTGCCGCTGGAAGAGAACATGGCCATGCCGCGCCGCGCTCCGCTGCACAAGACCGAGACCTTTGACATGGTGCAGGCAAAGCTGTGTATGCTGTTCACCCTGGGCCAGCCCATGCGGCCGGACCAGCTGGCTGCCGTGCGCCTTGCCATGGCCCTGTACGGCGGCAGCGTGACCAGCCGCCTGTTCCTGAACGTGCGGGAGCGGGATCATCTGTGCTACTACTGCTCGTCTGCTTTCCAGAGCTTTACCGGCAGCATGGCCGTGAACAGCGGCGTGGAACATGCAGACGCTGCCCGCGCCGAGCAGGCCATCCTGAAAGAGCTGGACGACCTGTGCAATGGCCCCATCACCGCGGAGGAACTGGAGGACTGCCGCCGCGGCCTGCTCAGCGGCATGAACGGGGTGGAGGACAGCTTGGGCGGCATTGAGACCTGGTACTACATTGAAGTGCTGCGGGCCGGTGCCAACGGTGCGGCGTCCATCCAGACCCCGGACGAGGCCCGGGCTGCTTTGCGCGCCGTGACCGAGGACCAGGTGCGGGACATCCTGCGCCAGCTGACCCTCTCGGTCAGCTATCTGCTCACGAAAGAAGGTGCCAATGTTGGAGAATAAGCAGACAGTTCTGGAACAGGCTGTGGCGGACCAGTGGAAGGTGCTGCCCTCCGGCCTGACCGTGCTGGTGCGCCCCATGCCGGGGTATTCCAGCACCCACGTGATCTTTGCCACCCGCTTTGGCTCCATCGACCGGGATTTCCGGCTGGACGGCAAAGAAGTGCACCTGCCTGCCGGTGTGGCGCATTTTCTGGAACACAAAATGTTTGAGGACCAGGACGGCGATGCCTTTGCCAAGTACGCCAAAACGGGTGCCAACGCCAATGCGTTTACCAGTTTTGACCGCACCTGCTACCTGTTCACGGCAACCCAGCAGCTGGACGAAAGCCTGGATGTGCTGCTGGGCATGGTGACCCACCCCTACTTTAC
>CAVIXY010000162.1:469-2899 GCA_963646665.1 Bacteroides sp. CAG:545 | reverse complement strand
AAGCAGTAGAGCAGAACGCCGCAGAGGCAGCCCAGCCCCACCAGCCACTTGGCGCTGCACCGCAGGCCCGCGTTGACGCGGTCGGTGCGGGAGGCCCCGTAGTTCTGCGCAATTAAGATCGAAGTAGCCGTGGAACCACTGGAACCGAAGGAGTTGGCGAAACCCTCAACCCGTGCAGCTGCGGTATAGGCCGCGATCACTTCGGTCCCGGCGGTGTTCACGGCACCCTGCACCAGCGTTTTGCCCAGATAGAGGCTGCAATGGTGCAGGCTGCTGACGAGGCCAAAGCGGAAGGTGTAGAAAAGCTTGGGGCGCTCCAGACGACAGCTTTCCCGGCGCAGCAAAAGCTCCCCGTGGGTGCGGGAGAGATAAAACAGGCAGAGTATCGCGGAAAACACCTGTGTCAATGCCGTGGCAGCGGCAGCGCCCGCAATGCCAAGGGAGAAATGCGCCACAAAAAGCAGATCGAGCAAAAGGTTTGCCCCCACAGCGGCGGCCAGCACATAAAGCGCCGCCTGCGTGTCGCCCGTGGCCCGGAGCAACGAGGCCAGCAGGTTATAAAGGAAAGCGGCAGGCAGGCTCAAAAAGATCCACCGCAGATAAATGGTAACGTAAGGCTGCAAAGCGGCAGGGGTCTGCAGCAGCGCCAGCAGGGGGCGCATCCCGCACAGGCCCACCGCCATGAGGACGATGGTGCAGAACAACCCGGCCAGCAGGGCCGAAAACTCCTGCCGCCGCAGGGCGGGCAGGTCATTTTGGCCATAGGCCTGCGCAAACAGGATGGAGTAGCCCGTGCAGCAGCCGACCAGGGCGAAGAGAAACAGGTTCATCATGGTGCCGGCAATGCCAATGGCGGCAAACTCTTCCTGCCCGGCAAAGCGGCCAACCACAAAAGCGTCGATGGTATTGTAAAATTCCTGAAGGATATTGCCAAACAGCAGCGGGACAGCCAGCCGGAACAGATGGCCGGAAAGGCTGCCCTGCGTCAAATCGCGGGTGCGTTGTGCAGTCAAAACAGAAACCTCTTTTCCAAATGGGGATTGACAAAAGGATACTGCAGTTTTATCTTTGTGTAAAGTGAGAATATAGCAAGATATCTTTGCAAAAAATGCAAAGATAAAGGAGAAGCGTATGGACACGGAACGCTGGAAAACACTGCTCACCGCATTGGATACCGGGAGCCTTTGCGCGGCGGGCGAAGCTTTGGGTTACACCGTCTCGGGCGTGAGCCGCAGCGTAGCGGCATTGGAAGCCGAGCTGGGCTTTGCCCTGCTCTACCGGGGCAAAAACGGCGTTTCGCCCACGCCTGCCTGCCAGCAGCTGCTGCCCATGGCGCGGGAGCTGCTCTTTGTGCAGAAGCAGATCGAGCAGCAGGCGGCCCGGGTACGGGGGTGCGAGCAGGGCGTGGTGGGCATTGGCACGGCGTATCGGCGGTACTATCGCTGGATCACCGAGATCACGTCCCAGTTCCACGCGCTGCACCCCGGCGTGCAGTTCAAAATCGTCAACGGCACCAGCACCGACCTCGTCCAACAGCTGGAACACCACCAGCTGGACCTCTGCATCGTCAGCGCGCGGGAGGGCAAGCATCGGTGGCAGCCGCTGCGGCGGGACCCGCTCTGGGCCGTCGTCCCGGCGGGGCACCCGCTGGCAAAGGGCGCGGCGGTGCCGCTGGAAGCCTTCCGCACCGAGCCCTACATCGAGACCTGCCCCGGGCTGGACATCGACAGTTCCCGGATGTTTGCGCGCAACGGCATCCGGCCCAACGCCTGCTTTTCCACGGTAGATATTCAGGCCACCTACGCCATGGTGGGGGCGGGCCTCGGCATCAGCGTCAGCAACCGCATCAACAGCGACCGCACCGACCCGGACGTCCGCCATCTGCCGCTGGACCCGCCGCAGGAGGTGGAGCTTGGCATTGCCTGCGGGCGGGAGCTTCCCCCGGCGGCGCAGGCGTTCTGGGAATATTTGCAGCCTCATCTGCCGCTGGATGTGGACTAAAAAACGCACACTTCGGCGGGTTTTCACGAGACTGTTCTTCATATAAATACAACTAAAAAAAGTTCGTGTCGGTACACTCTGAGATGAAAAACCAGAAAATTGAGCAAAATCCTTGCTTTTTGGGCGCTGAGCGCGTATACTGTGAGACGTCCCTTGTAGAGGAATGGGAAAATATGTGCGCGATAGGCGCACAACACGGTTAGAGGAGTGTTTTGATATGAAAACGTTGAATGCGGCTGCGGCCAAGTACAACAGCATCAGCCTCATCGTCCGCATCCTGTGCGGTCTGGTGGTGGGCGCGGTGCTGGCGCTGGCTGTGCCCGGCGCCGGCTGGGTGGCCGAGCTGGGCAATCTGTTCGTGGGGGCTTTGAAGGGCATTGCCCCCGTGCTGGTCTTCGTCATCGTGGCAAGCGCGCTGGCGCAGGGCTC
>CAVIXY010000162.1:0-459 GCA_963646665.1 Bacteroides sp. CAG:545 | reverse complement strand
AAGCTGGACCGCCGTTTCGGCACGGTCATCTGGCTGTATATGCTCACCACCTTTTTGGCGGCGGCCATTGCATCCATCACCAGCTTTCTGTTCCCGGTCACCGTCGTCCTGGCAGACGCGGCTGAATCGGCCGTCATCCCGCAGGGTCTGGGCGAGGTGCTGAACACCCTGCTCTCCAACTTTGTGGCAAACCCCGTCAGCGCCATCATGAACGGCAACTACATCGGCATCCTGTTCTGGGCCTGCCTGTTTGGTCTGGCCATGAAGAACATCGGCTCGGAGACCACCAAGACCTTCCTTGCCAACACCGCCGACGCGGTGTCCCAGATCGTGCGCTGGATCATCAATCTGGCACCGTTTGGCATTATGGGTCTGGTGTACTCCAACGTTTCCAGCAACGGCCTGTCCATCTTTACCCAGTACGGCAAACTGCTGGCCCTGCTGGTAGGCACCATGCTG
>CAVIXY010000161.1:0-2903 GCA_963646665.1 Bacteroides sp. CAG:545 | reverse complement strand
GCAAGACCGGCCGCAAGCTGTTCCTGATCTTCGAGTGGGTGTTCTGCCTGATCGTCATTGCAGCGTTTGCCGACATGGTTGCCGGCACCTTCAACGCCTTTGGCACTGACGGCGCCCTGGTGGAGGCCGCTCAGACCAACGGCTCTGCCGGTATGGTCTCCCTGATGTTCATCGTGTTCGCCGTGATCTTCGGCCTGATTCAGAAGAAGTTCAACCTGACCGGCTGGAAGGAAGCCGTGCTGAGCATCGTGTTCATCGTTGCTTCCTTCGTCATCGGCATGAACTGCCCCATCATCCTAGACAAGGCTGCATGGAGCTACATCACCTTCATCTACATCTTCTTCACCGCTGTTCTGCCCATGTGGCTGCTGAAGCAGCCCCGTGACCACATGACCACCTTCATGTTCGCCGCCATGATCATTGGCGCTGTGGTTGGTCTGCTGATCGCACATCCTTCCATGAACCTGCCCGTGTACACCGGCTTCAACAATGCAAGCTTGGGCACCATGTTCCCCATCCTGTTCGTGACCGTTGCCTGCGGCGCTGTTTCCGGCTTCCACAGCCTGGTCTCCTCCGGTACTTCTTCCAAGACCGTTGAGAACGAAAAGGACATGCTGAAGGTTGGCTACGGTGCCATGGTCCTGGAGAGCTTCCTGGCCGTTATCGCTCTGTGCGTGGCCGGTGCTGCCGCTGCTGCCGATGGCACTCCTGCCGCCGGTACCCCGTTCCAGATCTTCAGCCGCGGTGTTGCCGGCTTCTTTGAGATGTTCGGTGTGCCCGCTTCCATTGCTACCGTCTTTATGACCATGTGCGTTTCCGCTCTGGCTCTGACCAGTCTGGACGCTGTTTCCCGTATTGCCCGTATGGCTTTCCAGGAACTGTTCACTGTGGATGACATGGAGCACGCCGAGGGCTGGCGCAAGCTGCTGTGCAACGTGTACTTCTCCACCATCATCACCCTGGTGTTCGGCTTCATCCTGACCAAGATCGGTTACGCCAACATCTGGCCCCTGTTCGGTTCTGCCAACCAACTGCTGAGCGCCCTGGTTCTGGCAACCCTGTGCGTGTTCCTGAAGGTTACCGGCCGCAGCAACAAGATGATCTTCCCCCCGTTGATCATCATGCTGTGCGTCACCTTCACCGCACTGGTGCAGCGCCTGATCGCTATGGTCAAGGCCATCAGCAATGCCGCTTCTGTCACCATCCCCGCTGGCGAGACCACCTGGGGTGCCGTGTTCATTGCAAACGGCCTGCAGCTGATCCTGGCTGTGCTGCTGATCGTTCTGGGCCTGAACATTGTGTTCCACTCCTTCTCCGCTTACAAGAAGGCTGAGCACAACAGCGAAGCAAAGGTCTGATTCTGACACGCATATAACTGCATAAGTAGCAACGCCGCTGACGGCATAGAACCGTCAGCGGCGTTTTTTGTTTACAGATTCTGTTCCTCCCAGCTCTGCAGCACTGCCAGCTGCAACGGTGTATGGAACCAATGTTCCCCGTCCTCCAGAATGGTCAGGTGGGCACCGGTCTGCTGCCGGAAGTGCTCTATGGCTGTACGGGAGGTCAGGTCGTCTGCCGTACCGTACAGCACCTGTGTGGGTGCTTTCCAGCGCAGCGGATGCTCCCGCACCCAGCACAGATACGGCCACGAGAGCATATCACCCAAGGCCGTGGAAATCTCCCCTGCGGCTTTCAGCTGTGCTTCAGTGACGTTTGCGTCCCGCATCCTGTGGGTGATTAGAGCATTCATATCCACCACCGGAGAAACAAAGAGCGCTTGTTCCGGCGCGGTGTCCTGCAGCGCCTGCATGGCAAGCCACGCACCAAGGCTGACCCCGTACAGCCGGATGTGCGCCCATACCGGCTGCATCCGGGCATAGACGGCCTGAATTTCCGGCACAGCGATCCATGGCAGCAGCTTTTCCGGGCTGTTCTGACGTGCCCCATGTTCCGGCAAGTCAATGGCCAGCACCTGCCAGCCTGCCTCGCAGGCGGTGTGCGCAAACCGCTCGGCTTCTCCCTTGCAGCCGTGCCTGCCATGGATATACAGATACACCCAGCGGCTTCGTTCGCCGTATAAAATGGCTGGGATGCCCGCAAGAATCATGGGGTATTTTTTCATAATTGAATTGCTCCTTTTATCAAATAAGGTACTTCTGCAAGGGCAGTGTACTCGCCCTCTCAGTCTCGCATTCGCTCGACAGTTCTCCCAAAGGGCGAGCCTTTGGCAATCCACGCAAACTTTATCTTTATGCCACCTCTCCCCTTGGGAGAGGTGGCATCGCGTCAGCGATGACAGAGAGGGCGAGCACGTTCATCACTTATTATTTTCATAATAGCACACTCCCCGGCCAAATACAAACAAAAAAGGAGCCGCAGTGCCCTGTTCCGGGTACTGCGGCTCCCATTTTTGCTTGGAAGCTTAAATTACTTCACCATGCTTGCAACTTCAGCAGCGAAGTCGTCAGCACGCTTCTCCAGGCCTTCGCCCTTCTGGAAGCGGGTGAACTTGACGATCTTGATGTCGCCGCCCAGATCCTTAGCAACCTTAGCGGTGTACTGAGAAACGGACATGTCGGAATCCTTAACGAACTCCTGATCGACCAGGCAGCTCTCCTTGAAGAACTTCTTGATCTTGCCCTCGATCATCTTCTGCTTCACAGCCTCAGGCTTGTTGGCATTCTTGGGATCGCCAGCCATCTGAACCAGCATGATCTCCTTCTCCTTGGCCACGACCTCAGCAGGCACAGAAGCCTCGTCCACGTAGCTGGGGTTTGCAGCAGCAACCTGCATAGCGATGTCCTTGCCGTAAGCAACGAACTCGTCCTTTGCATCAATGCCGTTGGTGGTCTCGAAGTTGACCAGGATGCCGTGGGTGCCGCCGCCGTGGACGTATGCAGAGC
>CAVIXY010000160.1:0-2917 GCA_963646665.1 Bacteroides sp. CAG:545 | reverse complement strand
ACTGCAGGGCCTTGACGGTCTGGCTGGCCACCTGCGCCAGGCTCTCGCCGGTGATCAGGGCCTCGCAGCCCTGCTTTTTGGCAATGACGTTGGCAATGCGCATCATGCTGCGGCGCATGAGCACCGTGAACAGCACGTCCGGAGCATTATCCCGGATGTATTCCTGCGGTTTGGTGTAGGGCACCACAAACAGGTTGGAGCTGCCGGTGTAAATGCTGGTGAGCTGGGCCAGCGCCTTAACTTTTAGTTTTGCACGTTCCGAAGTATACGGAGGGGATGCAAAATGGATGTGATCCAGGGCCAGGCCGCGCTTTGCCATGCGGTAAGCTGCCACCGGGCTGTCGATGCCGCCGGACAGCATGTTCAGTGCACGGCCGCTGGTGCCCACGGGCAGGCCGCCCTCGCCCGGTACTTTCGGACCGTGAATATACGCACCGTAATCACGGATTTCCACGACCACCTTGAAATCGGGGTTGTGCACGTCCACCCGGAGGTAGTTGTGCTTGCCCAGCAAGTAAGCGCCCAGCTCCCGCATCAGCTCGGGGCTGGTCATGGGGTAGCTCTTGTCGGAACGGCGGGCCTCTACCTTAAAGGTGCGGATGCCGTGCAGGCTGGCACCAAGATAGTCCTCGGCGGTCTGGCAGATGGTGTCAAAGTCCTTGTTGCAGACCACGGCGCGGCTGAGGGTGGCCAGGCCGAACACCTTGCTCACCCGGTCAAAGGCCAGGTCCATGTCCACGTCCTCTTCCTCGGGTTCCATGTAGAAAGTAGACTGGGTGCAGTACACCTTGAACTTGCCCACGGTCTTGAGCCGGTAGCGCAGGATCTTCATCATGGCCGACTCGAACTGGTTGCGGTTGAGGCCTTTCAGGGACATTTCACCCTGGTAGCCCATAATGATCTCATGCATAAATGTTGTAACTCCTGATTATTTTTTGATTCTCTGCAAATGCTTCATACCGTCCTCAAAGCGGTTGAGGAAGGCATCCACATCCTCCGGGGTATTGTCGCCGCAGAAGGAAACGCGGATGGCCGTGTCGATGGCCAGCGGGTCGCGGCCCATGGCCGCCAGCGTGTGGCTGGGCTGGCCCCGGCCGCAGGCACTGGCCGAGGAAACGTAGATCTGCGCCTCGGCCAGCCAGGCCAGCATGGTCTCACTCTTGATGCAGTTTTCGCTGAAGTTCAGCACTTCCGGCACGGCATCGTCCGGGCTGTTGATCACCACTTCCGGGAAGGCTTTCAGCCCCTCCCGCAGGCGCTGATTCAGTGCCCGCATGGCAGTGTCGCGGCTGTGCATCGTTTTGGCAAGGCGGGTGGCTGCCGCAGCAAGGCCCATGGCGTAGGGCAGATTTTCGGTGCCGGGGCGCAGACCGCGCTCCTGCTCGCCGCCCAGATACGGCGGCTGGAAGGCCTGCACCAGCCGGTCGGAGAGGTACAGCGCACCAATGCCCTTGGGGGCGTGGATCTTGTGCCCACTCACCGACAGGGTGTCGATGTTGTCCAGCTTGATGGGTACCCGCATCCAGGCCTGCACCGCGTCCACATGGACGATGGTGCGGCTGTTGCGGCGTTTGACCTCGGCGGCCAGGCGCTCCACCGCGTTGCGGGTGCCTACCTCGTTGTTCACCATCATGCAGGCCACAAGGATGGTGTTCTTGTCCACATGCTCCAGCATCTCGTTGATGTCCAGCGTGCCGTCTGCCCGGGGCTTGACCACCGTGACGTTGTAGCCCCGCTTTGCCAGATCTTCCAGCGGGCGCTGCACACTGGGGTGCTCAAAGCCGGATACCACAATATTTTTGCCAAAGGTGCGGGTGCGGGCTGCACCCAGCAGCGCCAGGTTATTGCTCTCGCTGCCGCAGGCGGTAAAGTACAGCTCCTTTGCCTTGCAACCCAGGGTGCGGGCCACAGCGGCACGGGCGGCATTCAGTGCTTCTTCGCTGCGGGCACCGGGGCCGTACAGGCTGGAAGGGTTGGCCCAGTGTTCCCGCATGGCTTTGTCGATCACATCCGCCACTTCGGGGGCCACCATGGTGGTGGCGGCGTTATCCAGATAATGCAATTCAGGATTTTGCAGCATAAAAGGGATTCCTGCTTTCTCAAATTTCATAGTAAACCATGATAAGTATAGCACAAATCATTCTATAACGCAAAATATTTAGCGCTGTTTTTCCTTGACAAACACCCCGGCGGTGTGCTATCTTTACTGCATAGAGACCGCATCTTTGCTGACGGAACCTTGTGGAGCACCACAGTGCAAAGATGCCGGGAGAGTCAATGCCGACCGTCTGGGCAGCCTTGCGCGATTGCTGCGCAAAGCTGCCCTTTTTTGTTTCACAGGAGGATGCAGGATGAAAACTGATATTGAGATCGCACAGGAAGCCAAAATGAAGCCCATTACGGAGATTGCCGCCCAGCTTGGTCTGGCCGATGAGGACGTGATCCCCTATGGCCGCTACAAAGCCAAGATCAACCACCGCCTGATCCACTCCGCCCAAAAGCAGGGCAAGCTGATTTTGGTTACCGCCATCAGCCCCACCCCCGCCGGTGAGGGCAAAACCACCACCAGCGTGGGCCTGGCCGATGCTATGAACGCCATGGGCAAAAAGACCATGCTCTGCCTGCGGGAGCCGAGCCTTGGCCCCGTGTTCGGCGTCAAGGGCGGTGCGGCCGGCGGCGGCTATGCCCAGGTGGTGCCCATGGAGGACATCAACCTGCACTTTACCGGCGACCTGCACTCCATTGGCACCGCCAACAACCTGCTGGCCGCCATGATCGACAACAGCATCCAGCAGGGTAACCCGCTGAACATCGACCCTCGCCGCATCACCTGGAAGCGCTGCATGGATATGAATGACCGCCAGCTGCGGTTCATCGTGGACGGCCTGGGCGGCAAGGTGAACGGCACCCCCCGCGA
>CAVIXY010000159.1:0-2920 GCA_963646665.1 Bacteroides sp. CAG:545 | reverse complement strand
TCGCCATCAAGCGTGCTCGTCACGTTGCTCTGATGCCCTACGTCAGCGACTAATCTTTAAAACATCAACCCAATCAAAATAATCAGCAATCAGCAAAGTGCCCGCACCGATGACAAGGTGCAGGCACTTTTTTGTGTTTTGTGGTCGTTCAACGCGGCCCTTTGGCGCAGACGTGGCTCCGCCTGCAGAAGAAAGCTGAACCGGGAAGCGTTTTTCCGCCCTGTTCAAAGGGAGCTGCTGCGCAATGCAGGTGCTATCCATTGTTCACACCACTGCTTCGCCCTTTCCCCTGCCTGCTCGGCTGTCAGGTCATCGGTAGGCAGAACGGTCACGTTTGGTTTTTTCCGGAACCATTCCCGTTTGAGTGGCAGCAGATGGGTGCAGTAATGTTCAAAAAATTCCCGGGAACGAGTAGCATCTCCCGCCTTGCGGGTGAGCAGGGTTTCTTCTGATGCGTCCAGAAACAGGATATGCTCCGGCATACACTTCTGCACCGCTGCCAGCTCCGGAGCCAGCGCCTGCCGGATGGCATCGGTGTCCCAGTCCAGGCCCCTGCTTTGGGGATAATGCAGCGTATAAAATTCAATTTCCTCCGCACCGAAATCCATAACAGTGTGGGGGTATTTTTGCGCCGCCTGCCAGCGCTCCACCTCATTTTGCAGGAAAAGCCGCTGGATCTCCAGATAATCGCTGTAGTTGTTTTTATCCAGCCTGCGGCGCTTCACTTCCGCGATCACAGAAGCATTGTCCTCCAGGCAGACGTGTACCTGCGGCAGATGGGCCTGTAAATAATGGGCCGCTGTGGTTTTACCCACCGCCATGCAGCCCTGCAGAGACAGGATCATAGATTCGCCCTCCTTTTTCCCGATTATAGCACGTTTACGCCGTCCTGGGAATGCCTGCATCCTAGCAGATACCGTTTGCCTGCAGAGCGGATCGGCCCGCTTCCTGCAGAAAACGGAAGCATTCTTCCCCATTTCTCCGGTACCGTTTCCGAAGTGCTTTCTTGTATACCAGTATCCATATGGATGCAACATCCGTGCAAAAAATTACAAATCGGTACGGTCGTTCCGGTTGTTTCTGACTTGTTCCGGAAATTTGCGGAACGCGCAATTCGTTTCGCTTTGCGGGCAATTCAACCTGCACAAAAGAGGGTTGATGATTTATACACGTTGCACGAAAGTGTTTTCCGGTTCTTGATTTTTTGTACAGAATATGCCATACTATAGCCACTGGAAACGTTCCCGACAACGTTCCCGACAGTTCTTTCAGAAATGAGGTTTTCCGACATGGCAAACATGACGATCAAAGACATCGCCCGCATCAGCGGCTGCTCTGTCAGCACGATCTCGCGCGTCATCAATGATCGCCCCGATGTCCGGCCGGAAACCAAGGAGCATGTTCTGAAGGTCATGCGTGAAGCAGGCTTTGTGCCCAACACCAATGCCCGGCAGCTTAAAATTCAGCAGTCGCGCAGCATGGTGTTTGTGGTCAAAGGCACCCGCAACATCTTCTTCTCGGATTTTCTCGTGCAGCTGCAGCGGGCCGCTACCCTGTATGGGTACAACGGCATCGTCTCCTACCTGGATGAGAACGCCAACGAGATTGATGCCGCTGAAAAGATCCTGCGGGAGATCAAACCCAAAGGCATCATCTTCTTGGGCGGCAGCGTGGCCAACTTCCAGAAAGGCTTTGCCAACATCAGCGTTCCTTCCGTACTTACTACCCTTGTTTCGGACGAACTGGACTTTCCCAATCTTTCCATGGTGGGCGTGGATGACCGGGCAGCGGCCTATCAGGCTGTGTCCTATCTCATCCAGCAGGGGCACCGCAAGATCGCGGTGCTGGGCGGCCCCGCAACCAGCTACCCCAGTATGATGCGCCGCCAGGGTGCACAGCAGGCCATGGAGGATGCAGGCATCCGGTTTGATGACAAGCTTTATGGCCTGTCCAACTACGATTTCGAGTCCGCCTACCACGCCATGAACAGTCTGCTGGCCCGCCGGGCTGAGTTTACTGCCCTGTTCGCCATGAGCGATGTGATTGCCTTTGGTGCCATCCGTGCCCTGGTAAGCGCAGGCTTCCGGGTGCCGGAAGATGTTTCGGTGATCGGTTTTGACGGCATTACAATGTCCCGTTACTGTGTGCCGGTAATGACCACCATCGTGCAGCCCAGCGAGCAGATCGCCCTGCAGAGCATTGAGCTGCTGGTGCGGCAGATCGAACACGGTGCCCCGGCCCAGACCGTAACCCTGCAGCCGGAACTGCAGCAGGGCGAAAGCGTGAAGCCCATAGCGTAATGGCTTTCACCATATGAAAGCCTTCACCCCTTGGGGAACGATTTCCCCCGGTCGGGGGAAAATGGCAAAGCCAAAAGGGGGAATGGGTGGCGCGCAGCGCCGGATGAGGGGGTATTTATAGACGCTGCTTTTTACACCCTCATCAGTCACCTGTGGTGACAGCTTCCCCCGGCCGGGGGAAGCCTCCTGTTCAATCGCTGTTTTTCATTTTACTTTGTACTCCCTCCGGCAGGTGCCGGAGATTTGATAGTTTGTCTTTAATTTTTAATAAGAAGGAGAACTTATTATGAAAAAGATGATCACTCGTCGCAACTTCCTGAAGGCCGCCGGCGTTTCCGCCGCTGCTCTGGGTCTGGCCGCCTGCGGCGGCTCCAGCAGCACCAGCACCGCTGCTTCCACCGCTTCCTCTGCTGCCGCCAGCACCGCTGCTGCAAAGGCAGACGGCAAGGTTTACTACCTGAACTTCAAGCCCGAGCAGGATGCTGCATGGCAGGATCTGGCTACCGCTTACACCCAGGAGACCGGCGTGCCCGTGACCGTGGTTACCGCAGCTTCCGGCCAGTATGAGACCACCCTGATGAGCGAGATGGAGAAGAGCGAAGCTCCCACCCTGTTCCAGG
>CAVIXY010000158.1:0-3017 GCA_963646665.1 Bacteroides sp. CAG:545 | reverse complement strand
GGTTTGATTCCGGTTCCACCCATGCCGCTGTGCTGGAAGAGCGCCCCGAGCTGCGCTTCCCGGCCGATATGTATATGGAAGGCGGCGACCAGTTCCGCGGCTGGTTCCAGTCCAGCCTGCTGACCAGTGTTGCCTCCAAGGGCTGCGCACCTTACAAGTCCGTTCTGTGCCACGGCTGGGTCGTGGATGAGCAGGGCAAGCAGATGCACAAGAGCGCCGGCAACGGCGTGGAGCCCAGCGAGATCATCAAGGACTACGGCGCAGATATCATCCGCCTGTGGGTGGCTTCTTCCGACTACACCGTGGATGTGCGTGCCGGCAAGAACATCTTCAAGCAGCTGAGCGAAGCTTACCGCAAGATCCGCAACACCGCCCGCTTCATCCTGGGCAACCTGGACGGCTTTGACCCCAACACCGATTGTGTGGCTGACGACCAGCTGCAGGAGATCGACCGCTGGGCATTGGCCGCTCTGGACGATCTGATCGCCAACACCAACGCAGGTTACGCCGTGTACGACTTCAACAAGGTCTACCATGCCGTGTACAACTTCTGCGTGGTGGCTATGTCCAACTTCTACCTGGATGTGACCAAGGACCGTCTGTACTGCACCAACGGCGCAGGCCGCAAGGCGGCTCAGACCACCATGTACAAGATCCTGGTGGCTCTGGACAAGATCATTGCTCCCATCCTGTGCTTCACCAGCCAGGAGATCTGGGACTTCCTGCCCAAGACCGAGGGCATGAACAAGTATGTCGTGTTCGAGGATATGCCCAAGGCAGGCCAGTATGCCGCCGATGATGCCTTCAAGGCAAAGTGGGCACAGCTCATTGCCGTGCGCGATGAGGTGAAGAAGGTGCTGGAGCAGGCCCGTGCCGAAAAGACCATCGGTGCCTCTCTGGAAGCTTCCGTCACCCTGTACTGCAATGATGCCGTCTACGAGCTGCTCAACAGCATCCCCATGGATGAGCTGGCCGACCTGATGATCGTCTCCCATGTGGAGCTGGTCAAGGGCGAGGGCGGCGCTGCCAGCGCTGTGGAAGGCCTGGGCGTTGCTGCGGCTCATGCCACCGGCGAAAAGTGCGAGCGCTGCTGGAAGTATTCTGCCGATATCGGCACCCATGCAGCTCATCCCACCCTGTGCGCACGCTGCGCCAGCGTAGTGGAAGCATAAGGCGTTCCGCATAAAACAAAGGTTTAAGGGCGGCACTCCCTTGCAACGGGGAGCGCCGTTTCTTATACCTGTATCATCCTACAAATTTGGGAGAATTCCTATGGCGTTTGTTCTTTTCAATCTGGCCGCTGTGGCGGCGCTGGTGGGCATTGACCAGGCCATCAAGCTGTGGGCGTCCAATGTGCTGCAGCCGGTGGGGGTCCTGCCGTTCATCCCTCATGTGGTGGAGCTGCGCTTTGTGCTCAACCAGGGCATGGCATTCAGCCTGCTCAGCGGCAAGCAGCTGTTCCTCATCATCGCTACCAGCGCGGCACTGCTGCTGGTGGCCTACTGGCTGTTTTTCCGCAGCCGGGGCAAATATCTGCAGCAGGCGGCGCTCATCCTGGTGCTGGGCGGCGGCATTGGCAACCTGATCGACCGTGTGCTCAACGGCCAGGTGGTGGACTACATCAACCTGCTGTTCATGCGGTTTGCCGTGTTCAATTTTGCGGATATCTGCGTGTGTGTGGGTGTGGCCCTGTGGGTGCTGGAAATTTTTCTGGAAGAGACCCACGCCACAAAGGAGCCGTGACCCATGGAACAGCATGAATTTATCGTAGAGCCGGAAACCGCCGGTGTGCGCATCGACCGTTTCCTCAGCGGCGAGGACACCGGTCTGTCCCGTTCGGCCCTGCAGGCACTGGTGGCGGACGGCCATGTGCGCTGTAACGGTGCCCTGGTGGCCAAAAGCCTCAAGCTCAAGGCGGGGGA
Source organism: Bacteroides sp. CAG:545 (assembly GCA_963646665.1). Classification (GTDB taxonomy): domain Bacteria; phylum Bacillota; class Clostridia; order Oscillospirales; family Ruminococcaceae; genus Faecalibacterium. The sequence goes on along the minus strand of CAVIXY010000158.1, from coordinate 1,095 downwards.
CACCATCCTGCTGGAAATTCCGGACGCCAAGCCCATCGAGGCCGTGCCCCAGGATATCCCTCTGGATATCGTCTATGAGGACGAGCATCTGCTGGTGGTGAACAAACCCAAGGGCATGGTGGTGCACCCGGCCCCCGGCAATCCGGACGGCACCCTGGTCAACGCCCTGCTGTGGCACTGCGAGGGCAGCCTTTCCGGCATTGGCGGTGAGATCCGCCCCGGCATCGTGCACCGTATTGATAAAGACACCAGCGGCCTTTTGGTGGTGGCCAAGGACGATGCCACCCACATCGGTCTGAGCCAGCAGATGGCGGTGCACAGCGTGGAGCGCGCCTACAACACGGTGGTTTACGGCGGCTTTGCGCAGGACGAGGGCTTTGTGGAAAGCAACCTGGGCCGCAGCAAAACCGACCGCAAAAAGATGGCGGTGTATCCGGCCGGGGAGCCGCATACCAAGTATGCCTATACCGGTTACCGGGTGCTGGAGCGCCTGGGCGAGTTCACCATGCTGGAATGCCGGCTCAAAACCGGCCGCACCCATCAGATCCGCGTGCACATGGCATCCATCCACCACCCGGTGGCAGGCGACCCGGTGTATGGCCCCCACAACTGCATCACCAGCCTGCATGGGCAGTGCCTGCACGCCAAAACGCTTGGTTTTGTGCATCCCATCACCGGCGAGCATCTGCGCTTTGACTCAGAGCTGCCGGACTACTTCACGCATTTTCTTGCCGCGCTCAGGAGGAAAACCACATGAATGATTCGCTTGCATCCACATTGGTGCTCTGTGACCTGGACAACCTGCTGCTGGGGGAGGACGGAAACCTGACCCAGGTGGTGCGGGATGTGCTGCAGCTGTTTTCCAGCCGCGGCGGCAGGCTGACGGTATTTTCGCAGCGCACGCCCCGGGCCGTGCGGGCCATTCTGGGCAGTGTGCGCCTGTCGGCCCCGGCACTGGTGTGCGGCGGCACTATGGCTTATCATTTTGCCGATGGCACCCATCAGCAGCTGTGCAGCTTTGCCGGGCAGGATGCGGACCTGTTTGCACGTCTGCCTGCGTCTGCCGGAGTGGGCATTGCCCTGCAGATGCAGGAC
>CAVIXY010000157.1:0-3026 GCA_963646665.1 Bacteroides sp. CAG:545 | reverse complement strand
TCACGGGCGGGCAGCAGTTTAATGGGTTTCAGTCCCAGCATATTGACTCCTTATCGTTAAAATCAGATGCAGCAGTTCTTCTTCGTATGTCTGCCATGCACTCAATACATCAGGAGAACCTTGGCGATCCAGCGACAGCAGTCGGATCAGGCGGTCGCTCACTGGTGCTGGACGTGCATTGACGGCAAAGGCAATGTAGGTCTCCTGAATGCTTTCCAGCAGCTTGCGGTGGAGTACATAGGGCAGCGCACTGCGCAGGGTGCGGTGCTGCAGCATCTCGCCGCCTGCCAGCGCAGCATCCGGAGGCAGAGCACGCATTGCCTGTCGCTCCAGCTGCGCGCCCAGTGCAAGAATTTGCCGCAGGGCATCCTCGTTCAGGTCAGCGGCCTTAACGTGGTTGTTAGGCAGGCGGATGATGAGTCCCTGATATTCAAGGATCATCAAGGCCTCCCGCACCGGCATCCGGGAAACGCCAAGACTTTCGGCCAGCTCGTTCTGGGTCATTTCAGTGCCCGCCGGAATCTGCCCGGACAGAATGGCCTGCTGCAAGGCTTCCACTACGCTACCGTTTTTCTTCTGGATGCCGATATATTCCATAGAGTCCTCCGAGAAAATGTCTTTTTTATATTGTATCCAATTTTGCAGCAAAAAGCAAGATATCTTTCGTAATAGGCAAAAATACCCGGCAAACCATTTACAGAAAAAAGATTTGTCGGGTATTTGAATCAGATGCTCTTTAGATCATCTTAAAATGCATCAACGCATCCCGGATGGCTTTTTCTTTCTCCGGCGGGCATTTGGGCTGGCGGCTGTTCTCGGACTCGGGCTTGTTGTAGTTCTCCCGCTCCTTGATGCCGCACTTCTGCTTGACCTGTGCGATATAGAGGTGGCTCACATTCATGCCAGTATGCTCCTTGACATAACTGCGAATCTCTTCATAGGTAGCCTTGGTTTCAGCGGCAGTCACATCCAGTTCGTCCATCTTCAGGTCAGCCGTGATTTTCTGGTGGACATCTAGTTTGGACAATGCGCATACCGTTTCAATGTGTTCACTGTGGGGGAACATATCCACCGGGGTGCTGCGCTCCACCTGATAGCCTTTTTTCGTCAGCAGGGCAAGGTCCCGGGCCAGGGTGACCGGGTTGCAGCTGACGTAGACCACCCGCTTCGGGGCCATGCGGGCCACGCTGTCGATAAACTGCGGGGTGGAGCCTTCCCGCGGCGGGTCCATGAAGATCACGTCCGCCCGCTCCCCTGCGGCAGCGGCTTCGCGGATCCACTGGGTGGCGTCCGCTGCAAAGAAGCGGGCATTCTTCACGCCGCTGCGCTTTGCGTTGCCAATGGCATCCTGCACGGCGTCCCGGTTCAGTTCCACGCCCACCACCTGCTTTGCATGGTCGGCGGCGGTCAGGCCGATAGTACCAATGCCGCAGTAGGCGTCCAGCACCACCTCTTTGCCGGTGAGGTGCGCCGCCTCCACAGCCAGGCCGTAGAGCACCTCGGTCTGGCTGTGGTTGATCTGATAAAAGCTGCGGGGGCTGATGGCGTAGGTCTTGCCGCAGAGGGTGTCCAGAATGAACCCCTTGCCGTACAGCACCTTTTCCATCTCGCCCAGCACCACGCTGGTTTTGCGCCCGTTCACATTCTGCACCACGGTGGTAATGGGCACGCCGCGCTGTTCGGCCTCGGCCCGCAGGGCCTTGACAAAATTCTTAGCGCCCGGCAGCACCGGCTGGGCGGTGACCAGCACCACCATCACCTGCCCGGTGGCTACACCGCGCCGCAGCAGGCAGTGGCGCACAAGGCCGGTGCCCTTATCCTCATTGTAGGGCTGGTAACGGCAGGCGCTGGCGGCGGCCCGCACAGCTTCCATTACCTTGTCCAGCACCTCGTCCTGCAGCAGGCAGCGTTCCACCGGCAGCACCTTGTGGCTGTTGGCCGCGTAGATGCCGGAGGCCAGCTTTCCACCCCAGCCGGTGGTAAAGGTGGAGATCACCTTATTGCGGTAATGGTACGGGGTCTCCATGCCCCGGATGGGGTTCACCGGGCCGTATTTGCCCAGCAGCGCCCGCACCTTTTCTTCTTTCTGTTTCAGCTGGTCGGCATAGTCCAGCCCCAGCATCGGGCAGCCGCCGCAGTTCTTTGCTCTCAGCTTGCAATCCATTTTTCCTTCTCCTTTTACCCGTAGGGGTCATACAGATCGTATTCTTCCGCTTCCAGGTGCTTTTCTTCCAGCACCTTCATGGCCTGTTCCAGCTCGCTCTGCCCGCAGCCGCTCTCGCTTACCAGTGCGCGCACCGCCGCCGCCAGGTCCCCGCCAAACAGGGTGTCCAGCCGCTGGCGCATGCTCCACACCCCATAGGCACGCTGGGTGATCAGGGGGGTATAGGTGTTGCGGCTGCCGTCCCGGCCGCGTTTCACCCAGCCTTTTTCTTCCAGCCGGTACAAAAAGTTCAGCACCGTAGCCGGTGCCCAGCCCCTGCTGCGGAGCTTTTCGTCAATGTCCCGCCGGGCGGCCGGTGCCCTGCAGGCCCACACGGCCAGCATGACCTGTTCTTCTGCCGCCGAAAGCGGCTTTACGCTGTTCGGAATGCCGTACATCCGGCCCCTGCCCCCTTTCTCTGCTGTTTTTTGCTTTTACATTTGTCTTAATTTCTTGATTATACCGGTTTTTCAGCAAAAGTGCAAGAGGCAGAAAGCCTCGTGAAAACAGGTATTTTTCTGCAATTTTTACATTTGTCTTTGTTTTTGTTTTTCTCTGGCGCACATTTGTGTGTTTCGTGCCTGCACCGGGGCTTTTGTGCCCCCATCTTTGTGCAAAGATGCTCTTGTTTTCGCCCCTGCAAAACCGGTATACTACGGCTACAGTCAAAACCAAAAGGCACTGCAGAAAACAGCGGTGCTGCGTGATACAGGAAAGGGAGAGGTTCATTATGGCACGAGTATACAACTTCAGCGCAGGCCCCAGCATGCTGCCCGAGAAGGTTCTCCGGCAGGCCCAGGCAGAGCTGCTGGAATACGGCGAC
>CAVIXY010000156.1:0-3051 GCA_963646665.1 Bacteroides sp. CAG:545 | reverse complement strand
TCGCTGCTTGCGTGCATCCATCGTCATAGCGCCTGCCTCCTTTTTGCTTTCGCTTGGTTGTTTAGCACTCCTTGTTCCTGAGTGCTAAGACCATTATAGCCAATTTTGTCCGCCTGTCAAGCCCTTTGGAAAAATGTTTATAAAGATTCATAATTCTGTCATAAAAAACAAAAGCGCCCGCCCCAAAACGGAGCGCGCACCTGCTTGACAAGCCGCCCGGCGGCAGCTATACTATAAATAAAGAAAGGCGCTGCCCGCAATGGTCAGCCTCCCTGTTCCTTCGTCAAAAGATTGACTGTCAGGTTTGGTAGCTGAGGCAGTCAATCTTTTTTGTTATGTTCTTCTTTAAACCCCGCTGCGGCACAACGCCCGGCGGGGTTGTTTTTGCCTTGTGCACAAGGGGCCAAAAATGCGGGCTGAGTTTTGTACATGTTGCGAATTGCCAACTTTGCAACAGAAGCGTACACTAAATGTGATAGGATGAGGTTTGCCGTGGCATCCGTCAGGGGTTGGCGGAGCAGGCAGACAAAAGGAGGGTATTTTTATGAAGTTAAGGCTGCTCAGCGGCGTTCTTGCGGCAAGCATGATGCTGAGCCTGTACCCCGTTTCTGCATTCGCAGATTATACGGGGGGGGTATATCTCCTGACGCGGTAACGGTGCAGGAGCTGGATGCAGAGAACGCTGCAGAGGTTACCAAAACCTTCGAGGTCAAAGATGGAACCGAATTTGTGGCCGCGCTGAACGAGATCAACGCAGACACTTCCGGCACCGGCAATTATGTGATCAAGCTGGCCGGTGATGTTGCCCTTGATTCCGGCAGTAATTACCTCTTTAAATACAACACTACCACCATTCTGGGTGAGGACCACTCCATCAGCGGCGGCAATGGTCTGACGCTGGGTGTGGAAGGCTCTGCCGTTCTGAATCTCGGTACAGCAGATTACAAAAGAGAGCTGATTCTCAAGGGTGTATCAGATTTCCGTCCTACCGGTCCGCTGCTATACGTAACCGATAGCGCCTCCGCCAACATGTACGATGGTGTTACCCTGCAGGATCATAAGGTTTCCGGGTCTGATGCCGGCGTACAGCTGAACGGACATGCTCAGTTTATTATGTACGGCGGCACAATCAAAAACTGTGAAGTCGATGGATCTTTTCCGAATTCCAGTGTTGGCGCACATGACTATTCAACCTTTACAATGAAAGACGGCAGCATCGAGAACTGCTCCGCCTATTATGGCGGCGGCGTAATTGTTGCCTATGGCACCTTTATTATGGAAGGCGGCAGCATTGAAAATTGTACCGCCACTCTTGGCGGCGGTATTTGTGCAATTCAGGGAACCATTGATCTCTCCAATGGCACAATTACCGGGAACAAAGCAACTTACGGCGGCGGTCTTCTGCTCAGCGACAGCAAGACTAAGCAGGCCATTCAGAACTGTACCATCACCGGCAATAGTGCACAGATCGGCGGCGGCATTGTCCTGATGGACGAATCCACTGTGGATTTGTCCGGCACTGGCAATGTTGTTTGCAATAATACGGCAACCTCTGGCGGTGCTGACATTTTCCTGGATGAAGCAGAGGACGATGCTGAGGACAGCAGCATTACCCTGCCGGACGCCGCCGCCATGGGCCAGACCTACGGCACCAGCGACAAAAAGATCGACGGCTGGTATGTGGACGACCCGCAGTATACCCCCAGTGAGGATGCTGTGGCCGTTGACATCAGCAAACCGCTGACCGGTGAACTTGCGCTGGTTGCAAGCTACAAAGTGCATACCGATTACACGGTCACCTTGCTGGACGAGGACAACGAAACCCTGGACACCCTGACCGCTGCAGCCGGGGAGACCGTGACCCTGAACGACCCCGCCAACCTGCCCGAGGGCAAAATGGTGACCGGCTGGAAGGCTGTGGAACCCGCTGACCTGGAGATCACCAAGGGCAAGGATGGCCGCTGGTGCTTTGTGATGCCGGATGCAGACGTGACCCTGCAGGTACAGCTGAAGAATATTCAGGTGGACCCGGACCAGCCCGCAGACGATGATGCAAGCTTCAGCCCCGCCGCTGCTGTGGGTGCAGCGGCTGTAGTGGCCGCAGGCGGTGCCGTGATCTATACGGTTGGCACCCAGGCCTATCTGGAAAGCGTGCTGCCCGCCGGGGCCGCCATTCCCACCAGCCGTCAGGCACTGGCCGCCCTGCTGTGGACCGATGCCGGCAAGCCGGAACCGGCCAGCACCGTGCTGTACACCGATGTGGATGCAGACGATGCAGATGCCCAGAAGGCAGACCGCTGGTGCGTGGAGCAGGGCCTGCTGAAGGACCGCGGCGAAGAGACCTTCCGCCCCGCCCTGTACGTTACCCGCGTGCAGGTGATCAAGGCGTGGAACGCCGCTCAGAATCTCAAGAACAACTGATGCTCTGAATTTTTTCCAAAGACTGCAAAGGAGCCGCCCGGCTTTGGCCGGGCGGCTCCTGTTTTTACTCTTCCATCTGCTTTGCCAGAAATGCCGCCGCTACCCCCACGGCTTTCAGCTGGGCGGGGTCCGGCACGGCATTGCGCTCCTCGGTGAGCAGGCCCACCGCGCCGGTCACATCCCCCGCCGCAATGATGGGCGCGGCACACAGCACCGCCCGGGGCGCACCTTCGCAGGGCAGGATCACCCGGTCCGGGTCTCCGGGGTTCTCGTAGGGCTTGCGGGCGTCCATGAGCTTTTCCAGCGGCTGGCTCACACTGCGGTCCGCCAGCTCCCGCCGCCCGGTGCCGCTGGCGGCCAGAATGTGGTCCCGGTCCGCCACAAAGGCGGTCAGCCCGAAGCTGCGGCTCAGCACCTCGGTGTACTGGGCGGCCACCCCGCTCATCTCCCCGATGGGCGAATACTTTTTAAAGATCACCTCGCCGTCCCCGGTGGTAAAGATCTCCAGCGGGTCTCCCCGGCGGATGCGCTGGGTGCGGCGGATCTCTTTGGGGATCACCACGCGGCCCAGCTCATCAATGCGGCGAACGATTCCGGTTGCTTTCATCTGCATTTCCTCCTTGCGGGTGC
>CAVIXY010000155.1:1088-3084 GCA_963646665.1 Bacteroides sp. CAG:545 | reverse complement strand
GCATGGATCCGTCCGCCGAGTGGGACGCGCTGGCCGTGGCAGCACGCAAAGCGCAGACGTTCTTGAGCTGGCGCAAGTTCCCGATGGTGATCGGCATTGACGAAAAGGGCGGCCTGCTGCGCAGCGATGGGCAGAAGGAGCTGCAAGCCCTGTATGACCAGCTCCCACCGGCGGCGAAGAGCTACGCCGGGAGCGTGGGCGGTCTTGCAGAGCTGGCTGAAATGCCTGATCTTACCTACCGCCGGGCCGAGTTTTTGAAACAGGCGCAGGCAGATATTACTACCTCCCCGCGTGAAGCCGCAAGGTTGAGGGCGAGTGAACAAAAACGATTGGAGGGTACCGCATGACCAACCCGTATTGTAAAGACTGCCCAGACCGGCACCTTGCCTGCCATGACGGCTGCGAAAAGTTCCGGTCCTGGCGGAAAGAGCACAAAGCCGAGATTGCTTATACCAACCGGCACCATGCTGCGGAGCACATCAACAAGAATGATTTTAGCCAGGAGTTTTGGATGGGAGGAAGAAAACTGTGAGAACCGTACAGGATATTATGGCTGAAAACGGCTCTTTGGCGAACATTGAGCGTTTTCAGACGATGCAGAAGTGGGAACACAAGCGCAAGGTGGAGCACGCGCAGGAAATGGCCGAGGCGTTCTACTACTGGGCGAAAGAGCACGACAAGGGTGTGCACTTGTCCGTGGGCGGGCTGGATTCCATCACGCTGCACTACTTCTTGGAGAGCATCGGGCTGCCTGTTACCTGCGTGTCCTGCTCCTCGCTGGAGGGCAAGGGCGTGCAGCGGGTACATAAGCAGATGGCAGCAGAGATGGAAACCGAATACAAGAACTGGATGGGCGACGGCGAAGCACCGTCCTTCGTGTTCCTGAAGCCGCTGAAAAGCAAAGTGCAGGTCTTGCAGGAGTTTGGCTGGCCGGTCATCAGCAAGGAAAAGGCAGGCAAGATCATGCTGCTGCAAAACCCGACAGAGAAAAACGCCACCGTGCGGCATGCGATCATCACCGGGGAAACCGGCGAATACGGCGGCTGGCAGAAAAACAGCCGGATGAAGCTGCCGCAGAAATGGCTTGAGCTGTTCGGCGGCGCCGATGCGGAGGGCGCGGCGCTTGGGTATCGGGCGGCCCCGTTCAAAGTATCTGACCGCTGCTGCTACTACCTCAAGGAAAAGCCCTGCAACGACTGGGCGCGAGATCACAACAGCGTGCCCTATATGGGCCTTATGGCCAGCGAAGGCGGGCGACGCGAAAAGAGCCTGAAGATGCACGGCTGCAACTACTTCGGCAAAACAACCACCCGCAGCGCGCCCTTTGCCATTTTTGACCGACAAGACGTTTTGCGGCTTGCGCTTGATCTGGATGTGCCCATCCCCGCCGAATATGGTGAAATCGCGAAGGACAGAGACGGAACTCTGTACACCACAAAGGCACAGCGCACCGGGTGCACCATGTGCGGCTTTGGGATCCACGTCGAGGGCAGGCCGCACCGATTTGACGTTCTGCGCGAAACGAGCCCCAAAGAGTGGGAGTTCTGGATGAAGCACGTCTGCCGAGACGAAAACGGCAACTGGTACGGTTGGGGCCGTGTGTTGGATTACATCGGCATTGGCTGGGAAGATGTGCCGGAGCAGGCTGTGCAGATGCACATTGACGATCTGATTGGAGGGAAAATTTGACGACTGCAATGCACCTGACCCTCTACGGTGACCCCCGCACCAAGAAAAATTCTGCCCGCATCCTGCGCACGCGCTCTGGAACCCCATTCGTGGCCCCTAGCAAAGCTTTCGAGGATTATCAACAAAGTTGCCTGCGGCAGATAAAAAGGCCGCACAGCCCCGTTTCTGCCCGTGTGAACGTGTGCTGCGTGTATTACATGAAAACCGCCCGCCGAGTCGATTTGGCAAACCTCATCGAGGCTACAACGGACATTCTGGTAAAAGCCCGCGTGCTGGAAGATGATAATAGCAAGATCGTTGCCGGGCA
>CAVIXY010000155.1:0-1078 GCA_963646665.1 Bacteroides sp. CAG:545 | reverse complement strand
GAGGATTTATGAGCACAAAAGTGGTTTTGAGCCGCAGGCAAGTCCGTATTGAGATGGCAGCTCAAGAGATTTCGTGCGGAGAGCTTGCAAAAGAAGCAGGTGTTTGCACAAAAATTGTGTCCTATGCAAGGAGCGGCGTGCCCATCGGAAGGAGAAGTGCTGAAAAAATCGCAAAGGCGCTTCGATGCGAAATCGAAAATTTGATAGACAACGAGGTGACTTACCAATGATCCGCACATGGACACCTGAAAGCGACACACCGCGGCAGAGCGGAACCGACTACCACACCGTCAAGTCGTGGTTCCAGCAGCTGCGGGACATTGACAACAAGATTGACCGCATTCAGCTGGACATCCAGCAGGCACATGATACTGCCACAAAATGCACCGCAAGCATGAACGGTATGCCCGGCGGGTCTGGATATGGGGACAAAATCGGTCTGTGCGCCGAAAAGACCGACGAAAAAGAACGCCGAAAAGAAGAGCTGCAAATCGAGCTTGAAGTTTTGCGGGCGGAAGCGAACCGCCGGATCAAGTATATTGCAGGCACCAAAAGCGGCGACATGATGCAGGCTTGCCTTTACGGATACTACATCCAGAACCAAAAACAGGTTGTTGTGGCTCGCAGTCTTGGCCTGCCGAACGAAAACCGCGTGTCCATGTATGTGCGGGATGGGTGCAAGCAGCTGGCAAGGATTTGGCATCAGTTTATGTAATTTTTTTACATGTTGTCGTTATTGTTGTTACATGTGAGATGTGGTAAAATTGGTATAAGCGGAACCGCCGAAAGCGGTAAACGCTTGCCAGGCAGCCTCCGAAATGTGTTCCTCCTTGACGATTCCTCCTTTCGGGCTTACGCGCGCATTTTGGCTTTGTTCTCTCTTCATGTTTCGCGGGCTGCTTCTATGCGAGATTTTGGCACGGCTCCATTCAGAGCGGCGGTTCTGAGTGTCTGGGGAAGGGTGCGCACCTTCCTCTCCGCGTGGTTCGACTCCACGGTTTCGCACCATAAGGCGTATGGGTTAGACACCCCGCAAAGCTGCACGTTCAACCTTCGCGTGCCAAGAAAAGGCTTTAGA
>CAVIXY010000154.1:0-3087 GCA_963646665.1 Bacteroides sp. CAG:545 | reverse complement strand
ACGTAGGCCTGCACCAGCGGCTTCTGCGCCTTGAGTTCTTCCACCACCTCGTCCACTTCTTCCGCAGACTGCGGGTTCACATCGTGGCCGCTCTTGAAGGCGGCAATGGCGTAGGCATCGCGGCTGTTGTTGAACATCAGGATGTTGTCGGCATACTGGCTGTCCCACAGGTCGGCCCAGCTGGTGGGAGCTTTGTCCACCATCTTGGTATTGTAGATGATGCCGGTGGTGCACAGGGTGTAAGGCACCGTGTAACGATTTTCCGGGTCATAGTCCGCGTTGCGGTACTCTTCGTCAATCTTCTGGAAGTTGGGAATGTTGTCGTAGTTCAGCGGCATCAGCATTCCTTCGCTGATCATCTTGGCCACCATATAGTCGGAGGGGATGACCACATCGTAGTTGGCTGCACCGGATTTGAGCTTGGCATACATGGACTCGTTGGAATCAAAAGTGGTGTAGTTCACCTTGATGCCGGTGAGCTGCTCAAAGGCTGCCACCACATCCACGCTGTCGTCCGAACCGTTGGAGATATACTCGCCCCAGTTGTACACGTTGATGCTCTCGTTTTTGCCCTTGAACCGGGTCCAGTCGTAATCGTCCGACACCGAAATGTCCTCGGTGACCTGGATGCTTCCCGCTGCAAAGGCCGGCAGTGCGCAGCACAGCATCATGGCCAGCGAAAGCAGCAATACAGCAAAGCGTTTCATCACACGCCCTCCCCTCTCAGTGCCTTCTGGTCGCGGCGGTAGCTGCGGCTCTCCATGCTGTTGGAGATCAGGATGATGCACAGGATCACCACGAACATGATGGTGGACAGCGCATAGATCTCCGGGCTGACCTTTTTGCGGGTCATGGAGTAAATGGCAATAGGCAGCGTTTCCACGGTGCCACAGTTGAAGTAGGAGATCATGAAATCGTCAATGGAGTAGGTCAGGCAGATCAGGAAAGCCGACAGAATGGCCGGGCTGATCTCCGGCAGAATGACCTTGAAAAAGGCCTGCCTGGGGTCACAGCCCAGGTCCAGGGCTGCTTCGTACAGCTTGACGTCCAGCTGCTTGAGCTTGGGGCTGACATTGAAAATGACATACGGCACATTGAAGGCAATGTGTGCAATGAGCAGCGTGGGAAAGCCCATGATGGTATCCGGCAGCCAGGAAACATTCCCAGCAAACCGCTGGTACGCCACAAACAGCAGCATGAGCGAAATGCCAGTGATGATCTCGGGGTTGACCACCGGAATATAGGTAATGTTGGTAACCACCAGGCGGCTCTTGCGGCCCATGGACGCAATGCCCAGGGACGCTGCCGTGCCCAGAATGGTGGCAATAACAGCCGACAGCAGTGCCACCTCAATGGACACCCACAGCGCGTGCAGAATGGATGCATTGTGGAACAAGCTGCTGTACCATTTTAAGGTAAAGCCGGTGAACAGCGCATAGCCCTTGCTCTGATTGAAACTGAACACGATCATGTAGGCAATGGGCAGATACATGAAGCAGAAGAACAGGACGACATAGGCGCGCTGCATCAGGCGGAGATGTTTTGTTTTCATCAGGACACACCCTCCATCTCGTCCTCGTCAAAGCTGGACGTAAAGCTCATGCACAGCAGCACAATGATCATCAGCACCAGGCTCATGGCGGAGCCAACGTTCAGGTTGTAGCTGTTGCCGAGGAACTGCATTTCAATCAGGTCGCCGATCAGCAGGTTGGAGCCGCCGCCCAGCATACGGCTGATGACGAAGGTGGACACCGCCGGAACGAACACCATGGTAATGCCGGTGCTGATGCCGGGCACGCTCATGGGAATGAGCACCCGCAGCAGGGTCATGGTGGTGTTGGCGCCCAGGTCCTGAGCTGCCTCCACAAGGCTCTGATCAATCTTGGTCATGCTGGTGTACAGCGGCAGGATCATATAGGGCACATAGTTGTACACCATGCCCAGCACCACCGCACCGGAGGTGTTGAGCATATTATAAGGGCCAAGGCCAAAAACGCCCAGCACGGCATTGACCGGGCCGTTGATGCTGAGCAGGCCCATCCAGGCGTAGGTGCGCAGCAAAAAGTTCATCCACATGGGCAGCATGACCAGCATGAGCATGATGTGCTGCTTGTTTACCCGCAGTCGGGACAAAAAGTAGCCCACCGGAAAGGCCAGCACCAGGCAGATGACCGTAGCGATCAGCGCCAGCAGCAGGCTGCGGGCAAACACCGAGCCATAGCCGCTGATGGCCGTCAGGTTATCCAGGGTAAAATTGCCGCTGCTGTCGGTCAGGGCGTAGTACACCACAATGATCAGCGGCACCACCGTGAACAGCACCATCCATACAAAGTACGGATAGGCCAGCTTTTTATCGTAAATTTTCATGGCCCATCACCCCTCCGAACGCGCCATAATATGGATCTCGTTGGGGCCGATGCGCATACCGATGGTCTCGCCCGGGATGCAGGCGCGGGTGGAGTGGATCAGCCACTCGCGGCCATCGCACTCCACATGCATTTCAAAGTGCACACCCTTGAAAATGACGTCATTGACAACGCCCACCAGCTGGCCTTCCACCGGGGAGACTACCTCGATGTCCTCGGGGCGCACCACCACCTGCACGCTCTGCTCGCGGGCAAAGCCGCGGTCCACGCAGGGGAAGTCCACACCGGAGAAGGACACCAAAAAGTCCCTGTGCATCACGCCGTCCACAATGTTGGAATCGCCGATAAAGTCTGCCACAAAAGCATTTTTCGGCTCGTTGTAGATGTCCTCGGGGGTGCCGATCTGCTGCACCTTGCCGCCGTTCATGACCACAACGGTATCCGACATGGTCAGAGCCTCTTCCTGGTCGTGGGTGACGTAGATAAAGGTAATGTTCATTTCGCGCTGCAGGCGCTTGAGTTCCAGCTGCATTTCCTTGCGCAGCTTCAGATCCAGTGCACCCAGCGGCTCGTCCAGCAGCAGAATCTCCGGCTCGTTGACCAGGCTGCGTGCAATGGCCACACGCTGCTGCTGGCCGCCGGACATCTGGCTGATGCTGCGGCGCTCAAAACCCTTCAGGCCCACCACTTCCAGCATATCGCGCACCTTGCGGCGGATGGT
>CAVIXY010000153.1:0-3094 GCA_963646665.1 Bacteroides sp. CAG:545 | reverse complement strand
ATCGACGCTATGGCTCTATTCCTCCACAAGCTTAGCTTGTGGTTTTCTCTATGAACAAAAATCGCCGTGGCGCTTCCCGCCACGGCGATTTGTTTTGTATTGAAGAGTTAAAACCGGTTACACTTTCCCTCCGTGCAGCTCTGCATACATCTTGGCGCGGCAGTCGGCCACGGCGGGGGTCATGTTCACATAGTGCTTATGCGGGCACTCCAGGCGCAGCTCGCTCTCCCAGGTTTCCTCGGTGAGCTGCTTGGCGATATAGGCCTTCTTTTCTGCAATGGAAGGCAGCTCCATGGCCAGCTGGCCCCCCAGAATGTGCGGCACCAGCAGCTGTTTGACGGCAGTAGGCGTAAAGGTAACGGTGCGCTCAATGGCATCCGAATCCAGGTTGACCATCTTGATGGGCTTGCCTGCTTCGATCACTTCGCCGTCCATGGCGATCAGGTCGCACTGGGCCTGACCGTTTTCATCGTACAGGCGCCAGGGCATCTTTTTGCCCGGAATGATAGCCTTGCTGGCAGAATCCGAGCACTTCATCTTGGGGGTGTAGCTGCCGTCCGGCTGCTTGACCGCCACCAGCTTGTACACGCCGCCGAACACGGGGTCCGAAGCCGAAGTGATCAGGTTCTCGCCCACGCCGTAGGAGTCAAAGTGGGCGTGCTCATACAGCTCCATGTTGGCGATCTTCTTTTCGTCCAGGCCGTTGGATGCCACCAGCTTGATATAGGGCTTTCCGGCTGCATCCAGTGCCTTGCGCAGGCGCTTGGAGCCGCGGGCCAGGTCGCCGGAGTCAATGCGGGCGCTCTTGACGCGGCGGTTGGGATCATCCGGGTACTTTTCAATCAGGTAATCGTCCAGCTTGATCAGGTTGGGCAGGCCGCTTTCCATAATATTGTAGGTATCCAGCAGCAGGCTGACCGAATCCGGGTAGGTATCGGCAAAGGCCTTGAAGGCATCAAACTCCGTGGGGAAAAACTCGATGAAGCTGTGAGCCACCGTGCCCACCGCCTTGACGTCCGAGCCAAACTTCATCTCTGCCAGGCAGTTGGCTGTACCAACGCAGCCGCCCAGGACTGCCGCATAGGCACCATCGTTGCCGGCACTTTCGCCCTGGGCACGGCGGGTGCCGAACTCCATAACGCTGCGGGGGGTGTGGGTGTTCAGGCCGGTGACACGGGTCGCCTTGGTGGCGATCAGGCTGTGGAAGTTCATGGTCTGCAGCAGGTAGGTCTCGATCAGGATCGCGCCCACCAGGTCGCACTCAATGCGCACCATCTGCACATGAGGATAGCACACGGTGCCTTCCGGCAGCGCATACATGTCACCCTTCCAGCGGTAGGTGCGCAGATATTCGCAGAACTCCTCGCTCATGCCCTTGGTGCGCAGCCACCAGATGTCCTGTGCGTTGAAATGATAATTCAGCAAGAAGCGGGTCAGCTTGCGCTGGCCTGCGCTGATGGAATAGCCCTGGTTGTCCGGATTCTTGCGGAAGAACATATCAAACACCAGCGTGGTGTCCTTGAAGCCATGCAGGAACAGGCAGTTTGCCATAGTGAATTCATAAAAATCCACGACCATTGCAGGGTTATCATAGTCCTCATCCGGGATATAAGGCACAACCTTGATCTCGTCCATGAAAGTTTTCCTCTCTTCTCTTCGCCCGGCACCGCAGCAGTTCCCTGCTGTGTGCCGTCTGCCGCAGCGGGCAGAAAAAATGTGCCGTCCTGTCTTGACAGGGGTTTCCATCATGATAACACGATTCGCAGGCCGGTGCAAGTATTTTTGCGCAAAAAGGGGCCGCCGCGCAGGATTCCTGCACGGCGGCCCCGGAAAACCGAGATGTTTTAGCCGTTGATGATGTTGGGGGTAGCGTTTTTCAGCACAACGTCATGGCTGCCGCCCTCCACAATAGAGGTAGAGGAAACCACGGTCAGTCTGGCCTTCTGCTGCAGCTCCGGGATGGACAGGGCACCGCAGTTGCACATGGTGCTCTTGACCTTGTACAGGGTGGTCTGCACGCCATCCGCCAGAGGGCCTGCGTAAGGCACGTAGCTGTCCACGCCTTCCTCAAAGCTCAGCTTGGTGGAGCCGCCCAGATCGTAGCGCTGCCAGTTGCGGGCACGGTTGGAGCCTTCGCCCCAGTACTCCTTCATATACTGGCCGTTGATGCGCACCTTGTTCGTGGGGCTCTCGTCAAAGCGGGCAAAGTAGCGGCCCAGCATGACAAAGTCGGCACCCATGGCCAGGGCCAGGGTGATGTGGTAATCGTGGACGATGCCGCCATCAGAGCAGATGGGCACATAAATGCCGGTTTCCTTGAAGTACTCGTCACGGGCCTTGGCCACCTCAATGACAGCGGTTGCCTGGCCGCGGCCAATGCCCTTGGTCTCGCGGGTGATGCAGATGGAGCCGCCGCCAATGCCGATCTTGACAAAGTCGGCACCTGCTTCGGCCAGGAAGCGGAAGCCATCGGCGTCCACCACATTGCCGGCACCCACCTTCACGGTGTCGCCGTAGTGCTCGCGGATCCAGCTGATGGTGCGGCTCTGCCACTCGGAGTAACCCTCCGAGGAGTCGATGCACAGCACATCCACACCGGCATCCACCAGGGCAGGCACACGCTCGGCGTAGTCGCGGGTGTTGATGCCGGCGCCCACCACGTAGCTCTTGTTCTTGTCCAGCAGCTCGTTAGCGTTCTTCTTGTGGGAGTCGTAGTCCTTGCGGAACACCATATACTTCAGGTTGCCCTCGGCATCCACCAGGGGCAGGGTGTTGATCTTGTTGTCCCAAATGATGTTGTTGCAGTCATGCAGGGAGGTGTTGGCCGGTGCGGTAACCAGCTTTTCCAGCGGGGTCATAAAAGTGGTAACGGGAGCATCGTCCGGGGTGTGGTTGACGCGGTAATCGCGGGATGCCACAATGCCCAGCAGCTTGCCGTTGGGAGTGCCATCGGCGGTGATGGCAATGGTGGAGTGGCCGGTGCGGGCCTTCAGCTCCAGCACATCGTGCAGGGTGGCATTGGGAGCCAGGTTGGAGTCGGACACAACATAACCGGCCTTGTAGCTCTTGACGCGGCGCACCATGGCAGCCTCGT
>CAVIXY010000152.1:0-3153 GCA_963646665.1 Bacteroides sp. CAG:545 | reverse complement strand
ATTGAGACCATGGGCATCCGCATCGACAAGGTGCTGGAGCTGCAGGTCGAGGACAGCGTCATTGTGGAGCGCATGAGCGGCCGCCGCGTTTGCGAAAAGTGCGGCGCAAGCTATCACATCGTGAACAAAAAGAGCAAAGTGGAAGGCGTGTGCGACTGCTGCGGCGGCAAGACGGTGATCCGTAAGGACGACCAGCCCGCTACGGTGCTCGACCGCCTGAAAGCCTACCATGAGCAGACCGAGCCGCTGGTTGATTTTTACCGCACCCGCGGCAAGCTGGCAGAGATCAAGTTCTGCCCCTCCATCGAGGAGACCACGGCTGAAGTCATGAAGGCTTTGGAGGCATAATTGTGATTCAGATCAAAAATGCAAAAGAACTGGACGGTATGCGCAAGGCAAACGCCCTGAGCGCAGCCGCATTGAAGTACGGCGGTGAACATATCGAAGCAGGTATGACCACCTGGGAGCTGGATAAGCTGATCTATGATTACATTGTAAAGCATGGCGGCATCCCCAACTTCAAGGGCCTGTATGGCTTTCCCGGTACGGCCTGCATCAGTTTGAATGACACCATCATCCATGGCATCCCGTCCCATGACATTGTGATCCGCCCGGGCGACATCGTGAGCATCGACACCGGTGCCAAGATTGATGGCTTCAACGGCGATAATGCCTGCACCTATGCGGTGGGCAAGATCGACCTGGAAGCACAGCGCCTGCTGGACGTGACCAAGGCTGCCCTGTACAAGGGCATTGAGCAGGCCAAGGCGGGCAACCGCATCGGCGACATCGGCTATGCCGTGCAGAGCTACTGCGAGGACGCCGGTTTCTCCGTTGTCCGCGAGTTCGTGGGCCACGGCACCGGCAAGGAGCTGCACGAGGACCCCGAGGTGCCCAACTACGGCCACCGGGGCCGCGGCCCGCGCCTGGTGCCCGGCATGACCATTGCCATTGAGCCGATGATCTGCCAGTACGACTGCAAGATCACCCAGTCCAAGGACGGCTGGACCGTCAAGACCAAGGACGGCGGCCTGGCAGCCCACTTTGAGCACTCGAATGCGATCCTGAAAGATCACACCGAGATCCTGACCCGCTTCTGGGATGACCCGGACTTTGATCCGGATACCTTCAGCCTGAAGTAAGCAGGAAACGCTGAATACGGCAAATGCCGCCTGCGGTAGAGCAGAAATGCTCCGCTGCAGGCGGCGTTTTGTCGTGTGATTTATTCACAGTGCGCATTCATGAATTCGCTCATCCGGTCCTGTGTGTTTTTTGCATAGGAGCAGGTGCATGCTTTACAATTTCTTCAGCAGCTTTACGATGGTGCGGGCGGTGTCCTCATAACGAAAGCCCGGCGAGAGGAAGGCATGAATGGCCCCGCCGATGAGGAAGGAGAGGGTGATTTTTTCCTCTTCGGTGGAGTCGTTGTTCAGGTAGAGCTCGGCAAGCCACGCTTCCATGCGGTCGGCAAAAGTCCGGATGCGGCCATGGAAGAGAAGCAGAATCTCATCCCGGTGGGGGAAGATGGCCTGATGCAGGCCGGTAACGAAGGCTTCCGGGTCCGGTGTAGAGCTGCCCGGCAGAGGAAAAGCTGGACGTGACCTTTTCCAGAAGCTCCTGCTCCAGAGTATCGGAAAGGTCGTAGATGTCCAAATAGTGCCGGTAAAAGGTGCTCTTGTTGATCTGTGCCTGTGCACACAGCTCGCTGATGCGGAGTTTCTCCAGCGGCTGCTTCTGCCGCTGGGCGTAAAAAGCGCTGCGGATGGCCTGTTCGGTCTTGGTGGCGCGAAGGTCCATGGCTGTCTCCTTTTTCTGCGACGATTTTGCCCAAAAGTTGCTTGTGCGACAGATCATCGCAGGTGTTTCTTGCTTATGCAACGGTCGTTGCATACAATGATTATACTCGATAAAGGAGGCAGAGGCAAATGGGTTTCATTCAGTTTACAGAAGGAGTCGGTATTCCACATCGCTCGTTTGAAGAGGAATTCCTCTCCCACGACAAATGCTCGGAGTGGTGGTACTGCACCGGCTATCTGAAGAGCGAAGCGGAGAAACGGCTGTTCGGCTATCAGTTCACCCTGGCGAAGGTCCGGCTGGTGGGGCTCAAGTTCCATCTGCTGATCTGCTCGGTGACGGACTTTGCGGCGCAGAAGCACTACAACATCCAGACGCCCATTTTCTTTGGGAAAGGGATCAATGCGAACCATACGCTCCTTGCAGTAGGAAAGCACATCCGCGTGGAATTGCAGCCCAACGAAGTCTCGTCCATGGGCCGCATGAAGCTCCACATGGAGAGTGCGGAATTTACGCTGGATACGGAAATGAACGCCGTGAAGCCGCCTGTCTGGAACTGCGAGGATGGTGTGCTGGATATGGGCGTCCGGAACGACCCCAAGGAACGCACCTATTATTACTCCTTTACGAATCTGGCGACCAGCGGCAGGCTGGTGCTCAACGGGAAGAAATACGATGGACTGACCGGAAAGACATGGTTCGACCGGCAGGGCGGTACCTACACGCTGACGAAGAACGAGGCGAGTTGGGAGTGGTACTCTCTCCGCTTTTTCGATAGCAGCGAAGCCATGCTCTTTGTCTTTCCGCAGACCGGCTATCAGGACGGCACCCGGATCGCGGCCGATGGTAGTTACCACCGGATGAATGACTACCGCGTGCAGGAGGAAAAGATCATCCAGTATAACGGGATGAAGTTCTCCTGCGGATGGAAGCTGACCATGGAAGGAAAGGAATACACCATGGTCCCGTTGGCGGACGGGATGTTCAACGTCTTCTTTTTTGAGCTGCTGGCCAGTATCCGGGACGCAGATGGCAACGAGGTGGGGTACTGTTTTGTGGAGCTGCTGCCCGGTGCACGGAACAAAAAGAAGATTACGGATGCGTTCAAAATCAAGCGGTAAGGACGCAGAGGAAACCTCCCTTCGGGGAGGTCTTTTTTTGCTTCAGACCGGCTTTTGTGCAATTGCGACAACTTTTGGTGAAAAAGTTTCATCTCTCCGGTGGAGAAACCCGAAACACGGGGCAGGGAAGAGCAGCTTTCGCATCGGAAGAATTTTTTATCGGAAATACGGAAAAAACCTCTTGCAAATTGACAACAAAAGGTGTATAATCTATAAATGGCTGTGGAAGCCAGATACT
>CAVIXY010000151.1:0-3441 GCA_963646665.1 Bacteroides sp. CAG:545 | reverse complement strand
GGATGTGCAGGCGGCGTGCCTGTGCATCGCCCAGGTTGGAGCAGGAGCAGACCTCAAAGTACTTCTGCTGGCGGGGGCTCCATGCCTCGATATCGCAGCTCTTCACCTTCAGGTCGGCCAGGTCGCCGGAGCAGCAGTTCAGCTGGCGCACCGGGATCTCCATGCTGCGGAACAGCTCCACAGAGTTCTTCCACAGCTTCTCGTACCAGTCGGCGCTCTCCTCGGGGCGGCAGACCACGATCATCTCCTGCTTCTCGAACTGATGGATGCGGTAGATGCCGCGCTCCTCAATGCCGTGGGCACCCTTCTCCTTGCGGAAGCAGGGGCTGTAGGAGGTCAGGGTCAGAGGCAGCGTAGCCTCGTCCAGGGTCTGATCAATGAAGCGGCCGATCATGGTGTGCTCGCTGGTGCCGATCAGGTACAGGTCCTCGCCCTCAATTTTGTACATCATAGCGTCCATTTCCGGGAAGGACATGACACCCTGCACCACATTGCCGTGCATCATGAAGGGCGGGATGACGTAGGTGAAGCCCTTGTCGATCATAAAGTCGCGGGCGTAGGCCAGCACAGCCTCGTGCAGGCGGGCAATGTTGCCCAGCAGATAATAGAAACCGTTGCCGGCCACACGGCCTGCGGCGTCCATATCAATGCCGTCAAAGCTCTCCATGATCTCGGTGTGGTACGGGATGGGGAAATCGGGCACCACAGGCTCGCCAAAGCGCTGTGCTTCCACGTTGTAGCTGTCGTCCGGACCAATGGGCACACTGGGGTCGATCATCTGAGGAATGGTGTACATGATCTCCTGGATGCGGGCAGCCAGGGTCTCCTCTTCCTTCTCCAGCTCAGCCATCTTGTCGGCGTCTGCCTTGACGGCGGCGTTGTTGGCGTCGATCTGGGCCTGCAGCTCTGCCTTCTGGGCCTCATCGGTGCACTTCTTCAGCTGGCCGAACAGCGGGCCGTTGGCCTTGCTCAGCTTGTTGCGGGCTGCCTTGAGGGCTTCCACTTCCTTCAGGGCTGCACGGTACTGGGCATCCTTTTCGATGACCTCGTCCACCAGCGGCAGCTTGGCATCCTGGAACTTCTTCTTGATGTTTTCCTTGACGGCGTCCGGATTTTCGCGGACAAATTTGATATCAAGCATGATTGACTCTCCTTGCTCTATTTCGTTCGCACAGAAGATCTTCTCCCCTGTGCCGTTCAAAGGCGGGTGCCCGCCTTGGATCGCTTATTCTTCGGTCTGATACTGCCCCAGCAGGTTGGCGAAGGCCCGCAGCTGCTCGTCCGAGTAGAAATGGACGGTCAGCCTGCCCTTGCCATCGTGGTAGGCCACGTTCACCTCGCTGCCCAGCACCATCTTGAGGCTTTCTTCCACCTCCACCGGCAGGGTGCCGCGGGGCTGCGGCTCCTTTGGCTCTTTGGCGGGCTTTGCCAGCTTTTTGCACAGTGCCTCGGTCTGGCGGACATTCAGCTGGTTGTCCGCCACGATCTGAGCCGCCTGCTCCTGCAGTTCCGGCGTGGGCAGGCCCAGGATCACCTTGGCGTGGCCCATGTTCAAAAAGCCGCTCTTGAGCAGTTCCAGCACGGTTTCCGGCAGGTTCAGCAGGCGCAGGCTGTTGGCCAGCGCGCTGCGGCTTTTGCCCAGCTTCTGGGCCGCCTGCTCCTGGGTCAGGCCGCAG
Source organism: Bacteroides sp. CAG:545 (assembly GCA_963646665.1). Classification (GTDB taxonomy): domain Bacteria; phylum Bacillota; class Clostridia; order Oscillospirales; family Ruminococcaceae; genus Faecalibacterium. Next base: position 1,765 of record CAVIXY010000151.1, on the reverse strand, counting down.
CGCACCATCAGCTCACGGATACCGGCGGCTTCTTCCACCGGGTCCAGATCCTCACGCTGCAGGTTTTCCACCAGCGCCAGCTCCATAGCCTGCTCATCGGTCACATCCTTGACCACCACCGGCACTTCGGTCAGGCCCGCCATGCGGCAGGCCCGCCAGCGGCGCTCACCGGCCACAATGCTGTATCCGCCCAGACCCCGGGGCCGCACCGCGATGGGCTGCAGCAGGCCGTGCTCGGCAATGCTGGCAGCCAGCTCTCCCAGTGCTTCCTCGTCAAAGGTCTTGCGGGGCTGGTCCGGGTCCGGCTCGATCTCACGCAGGGGCAGGGTCTCGATTTTTGCATCGGACTCAAAGCTCGGGGCTGCGTCCTCAAACAGACTTTCCAGCCCGCGCCCAAGTCCTCCTCTTCCTTTTGCCATCTATCTTCCCCCTGTGATCAATCTTCCAGCGCGTTCTTCGCCGGTTCCGGCGCAGGCTTTGCCTTGGCGCGGGACTTTTTCGGCTCGTGCGGACGATTGTTTTTGACAAACTCAATGGCCAGATCCATGTACGCTTCGCTGCCCTTGCCCTTTGGCTCGTAGAAATTGATGGGCTGGCCGTAGCTGGGCGCTTCGGAAATGCGAATCGAACGCGGGATCGTGGTTTTGTACACCTTGGAGCCAAAGTACTTCTGCACCTGCTCCACCACCTGCACGGTCAGGTTGTACCGCAGGGAGAACATGGTGAACACCACGCCCTCGATGTCCAGGTACGGGTTGTACTTTTTGCGGATGGTTTTCAAGGTGCTGATGAGTTCCGACAGGCCTTCCAGCGCATAATACTCGCACTGCACCGGGATCAGCACGCTGTCGCAGGCACTCAGGCCGTTCAGGGTGAGCAGATCCAGGCTGGGCGGGCAGTCGATGAAGATGAAGTCGTAATCCTTCTGCACGCCGGCCAGCGCCTTGCGCAGGCGGCTTTCGCGGCCAGGCAGGTCGATCATTTCCAAGCTGGCACCGGCCAGGCGGGTATTGGAGCCAATGACATCGGTGCGGAACTCGGTTTTGCGGATGGCCTGGGCAGCTGTTGCCTTGCCGATGAGCACCTCGTAGGTGCCGCACTCCACGCTGCGCTTGGGGATGCCGTAGCCGGTGGTGGTGTTGCCCTGGGGGTCAAGGTCTACGATCAGCACCTTTTTGCCCAGTGCCGACACGCAGGAGGACAGGTTGACGGCGGTGGTGGTTTTGCCTACCCCGCCCTTTTGGTTTGCGATTGCTACAATTTTTGCCACGCACATTTCTTCCTTCCGGGAAAATTTGGTTGTTCCACATGGAACATTCGCAGTCATGCCCGCCGGTTTCCCGTCCGTTCAGGCACCTTGATTCTTAGTATAGCACATTCAAAATGCTTTTTGAACCGCTTTCAGAGGTTTTTGTGCGTGATTTTCTTTTATTTTTCCTGTTCCACATGGAACAAGTTCACTTTTCCGCCGCTGCAGTGGGAATGCGCACCGTGTATTCAATGTAGCCGTCCCGCTCTTCCCGGTGGGCCGTGGCCGGCACGCCGTTGTCGGTCATCAGGCGGATGGCGTGGTCGATGGTATTTACAAAAATGCGCACGTCCTTGACCATGGAAAGCCGCCGCCGCCCCTTGGCGGTGCTGTTCAGCAGCTGTTCAATGTACAAATCGGTCTGGCGGGCGTTCAGTCGGCGCTTGGCAATGTTGATCAGCGCTTCGCTGCGGCGGTTCTCCGGCAGGCGCAGCACCGCCCGGGCGTGGCGCTCGG
>CAVIXY010000150.1:0-3534 GCA_963646665.1 Bacteroides sp. CAG:545 | reverse complement strand
GTATCGCATAAAAATACCCCCAATACTGGGTGTCCAGTATTGGGGGTACACATCACTGCCGGGCCGGATCATTTATCTGCTTGTATTATTTGCGGAAGAAGCCAAAGATCTGCCCCAGCAGGCCTTTACGGGGCTTCGGTTCCGCTGCCGCAGGCTTTGCGGCCGGGCGGGCCGGAGCAGGTGCCGCCTGGCCGGAAGCAGGCTGTGCCGGGCGCGGCTTGTTGTTGAGCATCTGCTCCAGTGCCTCATAGCGGTCCGCTTCCTTTGCGTCCGGGGCTGCGGGAGCTGCCTGTACCGGAGCCGATGCAGACGTTTTTTCCGGCGCAGGCACGGCTGCTTCCTGCCGGGCCGGGGCGCTTTGTGCTGCCTTCTGCTCGTCCACGCTTTCCTCTTTGGCCGCTGCCGTGTCCCCTGCCTTTTGTGCGGGAACCGGTTCCGCCTGGGGAGTGGTGGGCTTCCAGGGTTCGGCCCGGGTCCAGTCGTTGCGCAGCAGCTCATACATGCCCATCTGCCCATTGACCAGCGGTTCGCCTTCGGCGGGTTTTACCTTTTGGTAGCTGCCATCCGGGCGCATGACGCGGGCGTTCACGTTGTCCCGCAGCTGCAGCTGCAGGATATCGGTCAGTTTCCGGATCAGCACCGGGTCCTCCACCCGGACGCCAACTTCCACGCGGCACTCGGTGTTGCGGGTGAGGAAGTCGCCGGAAGCAATGTAGATACGGGTGTGCACCCCGTCAAAAAAGCTGTAGATGCGGCCGTGCTCCAGGTAACGGCCCACCAGGCTGCGGATGTGCAGGTTCTCGGTCTTGCCGGGCACTTCGGCGCGCACGCAGCAGATGCCGCGCACGATCATGTCGATGCGCACCCCGGCGCAGCTGGCTTCCTGCAGCTTGAGGATGATATCCCGGTCACTGATGGAGTTGTTCTTCAGGATCATGGACGCCGGGCGGCCCATGCGGGCAGCGGCGATCACGTGGTCCATCTCGTCCAGCAGCACACTCTTGAAGCGCAGCGGGGCCACCAGCATTTTGCTGCTTTCTTCGGTGAGCTGCTGCACGGCCAGATTGCGGAACACCTTGGAAGCTTCCTCGCCGATCTCCTCGTCCGCTGTGATGAAAGAGTAATCGGTGTAAAGCTCACTGGTTTTTTCGTTGTAGTTGCCGGTGCCGATCTGGGTGATGTAGGCATAGCCCTCTTTGCTCTTGCGGGTGATGAGGGTAAGCTTGGAGTGCACCTTGTAATCATCAAAGCCGTAGATCACCGTGCAGCCCGCGCTTTCCAATTGCTTGGACCAGTCGATGTTGTTCTGCTCGTCAAAACGGGCGCGCAGCTCCACCAGGGCCACCACTTCCTTGCCGTTTTCGGCAGCTTCCATCAGGGCCTGCACGATCTGGGATTCCCGCGCCATGCGGTACAGCGTCATTTTAATGGAGATCACATCCGGGTCGTGGGCGGCCTTTTTGAGCATGGCAATGAAGGGCCGGATGGACTGGTACGGGTAGCTGAGCAGCACATCGTGCTTCTGCACCTCTTCGGCCAGGTCGTAGCCCTGCGGCGGCAGCATGGGCCGGGCAGCCGGATAGAACAGGCCCGGGTGATCTTCTGCTTCCATGCGGCCGGTCAGTTTGTAGAAAAAGCTCAGGTCCAGCGGGCTTTTCTGCACGAACACCCGCTTGTGGGTCAGTTCCAGGCGGCTGCAGAGCAGGCGCTGCACTTCGGGTGCGGCTGCGGGCGTGACCTGCAGGCGCACTGCCGCCAGCTTGCGGCGGCGCTTGAGCAGTTCGGCCATGATCTCGCGGTAATCAATGTCGTGGTCCATCATGCCTTCTTTGACGTCAATGTCCGCATTGCGGGTGACGCGGAACAGGCATTTTTCCAGAATGGTCTCCTTGCCAAAAATGGCAGATGCATAGTGCAGCACCAGCTCCTCCACCAGTGCAAACTGCGTCACGCCGTCCTTTTTGGCAAAGTGCAGGCGTTCCATCTGGCTGGAGATGGGGATGATGCCCAGGCTCTGGGCGTTGGGGTGCTTTTCTTTGAGCAGCACCCCGAGGTAAATTTCCTTATTGCGCAGGAACGGGAACGGATGGCGGTTGTCCACGATCTGCGGGCTGAGAATGGGGAACAGTTCGGTCTGGAAATATTTCTTCCAGAAGTGTTCCTCTTCCTTGCTCAAGTGGTCAAAATCCACCTTGCGGTAGCCGCACTCCGCCAGTGCTTCCAGCGCCTTGGCGTAATATTTGTCGCACTCTTCCTGCAGCTGGGCCGTTTTGGGCATAATGGCGGCCAGCTGTTCGGCAGCCGTCATGTTGGTTTTGTTCTCGCGCTTTTCCTTTTTGCCCTTGTCCTGTTCCAGGTTGGCGCGCTCCTGCAGCGAGCCGACACGCACCATAAAGAATTCGTCCAGGTTTGAGCCGTAGATGGCAAGGAACTTGACCTGCTCGGCCAGCGGCACATTTTTGTCTTTGCCCAGTGCAAGGACCCGGCGGTTGAAGTCCAGCCAGCTCAGCTCGCGGTTGATGAAGATGGTTTCATCGCTCATAATCATTCCCCTTTTCCAGATCTGCGGCCCGGGTCTCCCCTGCCGCGGTCAGCTCACGGTTGCCTGCTCTCCCCAGGAAGCCACCAGTTCCGGCGTGATCCCGGGAATTGCAAGAACATCCTCCACCTGTGCAAACGCCCCGTACCGGGCGCGGTAATCCAGAATGGCCTGCGCACGGCTTTGCCCCACACCGGGCAGCGTGCACAGCGCAGCGGCATCGGCGGTGTTCAGGTCCACAACATAATACGCAGAAAGACCGGTGGTATCCGGCAGCGGCTCCGGCCCGGCCTGCAGCGGCACGGCAAACCAAAAGGCCGCGCCAGCGCAGCCAACCGCTGCCAGCAGTGCAAGCAGCACAAACAGTCGTTCCCGCCGGTGCTGCCCGGATGAAGATGTTTCTCTCATTCTACCTGAAATCTCCCCAAAAAGAAAGCCCCCTGCCGGAAAAACACAGGGAGCTTTACACAAATTTTACGCCAATTTTTCGGCATCCCGCACCATGCGGTACAAAACCTCCACCGCAGCGCCGCTTGCGCAGTCGGTCAGGGTGACGTTCTGTGCGGCAAGGCGCAGCTCTGCCGGGGCATCGGCCGCCGCAGCGCTGTGCCCGGCGCAGCGCACCAGGTCCAGCATGGGCATACTGCCCGCCAGCACCAGCACGTTTTCCGGGGCAAAGCCCACCGGCATACACACGGCGTCCAGCATTTCAGCGCCGGAAACGGTGCGGGGCGTCAGCACCAGCAGGTCTGCCGCAGCGCGTTCGCCCAGCAGAGCTGCCGTGCCGCTGCCCAGTGCCTTTTCCAGCATGGATACCAGCGGCACCGCCTTGCTGTCCTGATAAACCAGGGTGCGCAGCACATTTTCCCGTTTGATATCCGCCGCGTTGGCCAGCAGATACGGGGTCCATTCCCGCTGCAGGTGGCGTTCCAGCGCGCTGCTCATGCGCAGCACGCGGGTGGAGCCGTCCTGCATCTGCAGGGCAATGCCCACTC
>CAVIXY010000149.1:0-3542 GCA_963646665.1 Bacteroides sp. CAG:545 | reverse complement strand
GACACGTTACACGATTTCCAGTCGTGCGCCTTAGACCAGCTCAGCCATCTTTCCACATCTTTTGTTCTGCCTTTGGGCGGGTGCCCTTGGCGCTCCACTATAATACCTGAAACCAGCTGTTTTGTCAAGGATTTTTTTCAAAAAAATCCGACTTTTTTAAAATGAACGCAGCATCGCGGCCTGCCTGCCCGGCGGGGCAACAAAAAGCGCGCAAAACCCTTGACGCAAAGCCCAAAGCGGGCTATAGTGGGGGCAGAGAGTGCTGCGGCGGGTCTTTTTTGTGCCGCAGATCAGGAATAAAGGAGGATGTTTTACTATGACGTATCCGGAAGTTCTGGCCCATGCACGGGAGTGCATCGGCAAATACTGCAAAGCCTGCCCGGTGTGCAACGGTGCGGCCTGCAAGAATCAGATCCCCGGCCCCGGTGCCAAGGGCGTGGGCGATACCGCCATCCGCAATTATAATAAGTGGGCCGAGGTCCGTGTGAACATGGACACCCTGTGCGCAGGCGGCACGCCGGACACCACCCTGGAGCTGTTCGGCAAGCAGTTCAAGTATCCCTTCTTTGCAGGCCCCGTGGGTGCCGTGAACCTGCACTACTCCGAGACCTACAACGACATGACCTACAATGATGTGCTGGTGCGTGCCTGCGCCGAGAACGGCATCGCCGCCTTTACCGGTGACGGCACCAACCCCACCGTGATGGAAATGGCCACCAAGGCCATTGGCGCTGCAAACGGCTGCGGCGTGCCTACCATCAAGCCCTGGAACATCGACACCATCAAGGAGAAGATGGCCCAGGCCCAGGCCAGCGGCTGCTTTGCCGTGGCCATGGATGTGGACGCTGCCGGTCTGCCCTTCCTCAAGAATATGACTCCTCCGGCAGGCAGCAAGAGCGTGGAAGAGCTGGCGGAGATCGTGAAGCTGGCCGGACGTCCCTTCATCGTCAAGGGCGTGATGACCGTTAAGGGTGCCCTGAAGGCCAAGGAGGCCGGTGCGGCTGCCATTGTGGTGTCCAACCACGGCGGCCGTGTGTTGGACCAGTGCCCCGCCACCGCCGAGGTGCTGCCGGAGATCGCAGCGGCCCTCAAGGGCACCGGCGTGAAGGTGCTGGTGGACGGCGGCATCCGCACCGGTGTGGATGTGTTCAAGGCGCTGGCTCTGGGGGCCGACGGCGTGCTGATCTGCCGCCCGTTCGTCACGGCTGTGTATGGCGGCGGCGAAGAGGGCGTGAAGTGCTACATCGACAAGCTGGCCGGAGAACTGGCCGACACGATGCAGATGTGCGGTGCCCACTCTCTGGCGGAGATCACGCCCGATATGGTGCGGGTCTGATAAGCAACAAAAAGGGCGCTGTTCTGCCGAGCAGCGCCTTTTTTGTTACTTTAATGTTCCGTCCAGCACCTGGCTGTAGTACCAGGGCTTCGGGGCGCGGAAGGTCTTTCCGCTGAGGAAAGCAAAGTCCGGCTGGGTGAAGCGGGGCATGGTCAGCTCCCAAGCGCACAGGGCCTGATACTTGAGCTTCAGCTCCCGGTTGGCGGTGTTGTTGCCGTACTTGCTGTCGCCCAGAATGGGGCAGCCGATGCTGGCCATGTGGGCACGGATCTGATGGGTGCGGCCGGTGATGAGCCTGACCTTGAGCAGGGCCAGACGGCCGGAGACGGCAATGGTTTCGTACTGGGTCTCCACTTCCTTGGCGCCGGGCTGCTTGTCCTCCACGATCTTCACAATGCCGCGGTCCGCATCCTTGAGCAGGTAGCCGCCCAGGGTGGCGTCCGGCGGCACGGGACGGCCAAAGGTGACGCAGAGATAGGTTTTCTGCACCTCGCGGTTCTTGATGGCGGCCAGAAACAGCTCCTCGGCTTCCGGCGTTTTGGCAATGATCACCAGGCCGCTGGTGCCGGTGTCCAGCCGGTGGCACAAAGCCGGGGTGTACAGGCTGTTCTCCTTGTACTCGCCCTGCTGGTTCAGGTACAGCAGCGCACGGTTCAGCAGGGTGTCGTCCTCCGGGCCGTCCACGGCAAGGCCGGCAGGTTTGTTCACGATCAGGATCTGCGGGCAGTCATACACCACCTGTGCCGGGCCGCGGGCGTTCTTCCAGGCCGGGCCGTCCACCCGCTTGTCGGCGTCCAGCACCTCGTCCAGAATGAACAGCTTGATCTCGTCACCGGCCATCACACGGGTGGAAAGCGGCTGCTTTTTGCCGTTCAGCTTGATCTTGTTCTCGCGCAGGGCCTTGTTCAGGCGGCCCGGGTTCAGTGCCGGGTACTGCTGCATCAGATAATTGTCCAGCCGGGTGGGGGCCAGGCATTTTACTTTGATAATTTTCACAGGAAATTCCTCTCTATGTTGAAATAAGAATGGACTTTGAATCGTTTTTATTGTAGCGGAACAAAAACCGCACGTCAAGCACGCCGGACGGGAAAGTTGACATTTCCGTCTCGGCGGAGTATGATACAGGACGCAGATGCAGAAGCACTGCACTGATACTCTTTGAGTTTACAATAAAGAGAAGGTAACAAGTATGAGACTGAACAAGAAAATGCTGGCCGTAACGGCCATTCTGGCTGCAGGCATTCTGGCAGGCTGCGGGGCTTCCGGCTCCGGCAGCAGCTCTTCTGTTGCAGACAGCACCAGCACTCCCGCAAGCAGTGTGGCTGCTTCCTCGGAAACAGCAGAGCAGACCGGTGCGGTGCAGCCCATTGAGCAGGGCACGCTGGAGGACATGAAAACTGAAAACTACAAGTTTGCAGCCAACATCACCGCCATCAAGGACGGTCAGGTGAGCATGGAAGTCTACAGCTACGATGCCTATGAGAAGGATGCCATCGACAACCTGCAGGCGGGCGATGTCATCCGCACCCATCTGGACGGTGCGGATGATGCACAGGATGTGACCGTGGAAAGCGTAGAAAAGGACGAAGAGACCGGCTATGTTACGATCAACGGCGGCGTTGAGCAGGGCGGCGTGGAGCTGTGCCTGGACCATGACGTTTACCGTACTATCACCATGGATGACTACCCCGTCTATTATAAAGTCGGCGAGCTGACCTTGCCGCTGGCCGACAATGCGACCATGGAGGACAGCTCTGCCGACCCGCAGGCCAGTGCGGTGGAGTCTGATGGTGCTGCCGCAGTGGAGCAGGCCTTCAATGCAGACCCGGACTACTGGATCTGCAATAATACCACCGTGTTTACCGACAGCGGCAAGGTGAGCAACATCGTGCGCATCTGGGTGCCGTAAATTTTGTGGAAACCCGTTGACAAACGCCGCACAGATGCTATAATTTAGGTGTACGTAAGGTGGTATTGTGCCTGCCTGCGTGCCGAATATTATGACAGATGGCAATGATGGGGTCAGAAATGCGTACACCACCGTTCAGAGAGAGCGCCCGCAGGCTGCAAGACGCTCCGGATGGGATGCATCTCACGCCGCCCCGGAGCTTCCGGTGAAATGAGCCGGACGCTGCGCAGCGTTAACGCGCCGAAAGCGGCAGGGGACAAGCATTTTATCCTTTGCAATTTGGGTGGTACCACGGAG
>CAVIXY010000148.1:0-3733 GCA_963646665.1 Bacteroides sp. CAG:545 | reverse complement strand
CTGCAGCGCTGTGTGCTGGGCCTGTACTCCTACGATGAGCACGCCGAGGACCTGAGCCTGGAAAACATCCTGAACCAGAGCATCAACCTGATCGCCAGTATGCCTACCATGATGGTGAACGCCTATCAGATGAAGCGCCGCTACTACGACAAGCAGAGCATGTTCTTCCACCTGCCCAAGCCCGGCCAGAGCACGGCAGAGCATATCCTGAGCACCTACCGCCCGGATCAGAAGTTCACCCACGAGGAAGCAAAGCTGCTGGACATGTGCCTGCTGGTACATGCCGACCACGGCGGCGGCAACTGCTCCACCTTTACCACTCGCGTGCTGTCCTCCTCCGGCACGGATACCTACTCGGCCATTGCAGCCGCCATCGGCGCACTGAAAGGCCCCAAGCACGGCGGCGCAAACCTGATGGTCAACCGCCAGCTGCAGGACATCCTCAAGCACGTGGAAAACCCCGAGGATGACGATGAAGTGCGCGAGTACCTGCGCCGCATCCTGCGCAAGCAGGCGGGCGATGGCTCCGGCCTGATCTACGGCATGGGCCACGCCGTGTACACCATCAGCGACCCCCGTGAGGTGATCCTGAAGCAGCGTGCCCGCCACCTGGCCTATGAAAAGGGCTTTGAGGAAGAGTACAACATGCTGTGCAGCATCGAGCGGCTGGCCCCCGGTATCTTTGCCGAGGAAAAGGGCAGCACCAAGCCTGTGTGCGCCAACGTGGACCTGTTCAGCGGCTTGATCTACAACATGCTGGGCATCTCGGAGGACATCTACACCCCGCTGTTTGCCATTGCCCGTGTGCCGGGCTGGTGCGCACACCGCGTGGAAGAAGTGGTGTTTGCAAACCGCATCATCCGCCCGGCCTACAAGTATCTGGGCGTGCGCCAGAAATATAAGCCGATTGAGGAACGCTGATGAATTTTTTGATGTTGCTGAGTATTCTTTTGTCCGTCCTGGTGGGCATTGCCCGCGGGGTGGACCTGGCCGTTGGCACCAATGCCGCCACCGGGCTGTGCACGGTGGGAAGCGTGTGGTGGCGCTATGCCGCGCTGGGCATTGCCGTGCTGGCGGCGGTGCTCATTGGGCGGCATTGCGCCGGTAAGGCAGAAAATCTGTGCCGCCGCAGCCCGCTGGCCGGTGTGCTGGCCTTTGCAGCGGCGGTCTGCCTGCTGGCCGGCAGAGCCGCGCAGGTGCTGCTGACGGTGAACGGTCTGGCAGATATGGTGCGCGTGGTTCTGCAGGTGCTGTGTGCCGTCTGGCTCAGCAGCCTGGGCCGCCGCTGGCTCACAGCGGGCCGCTGGCAGACCCCGGCGGGCGGCCTGCCGCTGGCGGTGGCGGGCAGTGTGCTGTTTTACTGGAACGTGCTGATGCGCTTTATGGAAAACAGCTCCAGCTGGCACCGGGTCGGCCCCACGGCGGCGGTGTGGCAGATGCTGGCGGCGCTGCTGTTCCTGGCGGCACTGGCACGGGCGCTGTACCTGCCGGAGCCGGGCAACGGCAAGGCACTGTGTGCCTCCGGGCTGGCGGCCTTTGCGCTGTGCCTGTGCTGGCAGCTGCCCCAGACGGTGCAGCTGGCCGTGCAGGGCAGTACATCGGAACTGCTCACCTCGTTGGCGGTGTGCTGCATTGGCGCGCTGGGCGGTGTGTGCGCCGCAGCCTGTGCGGCGGCCGCAAAGCACTGACCGGACAGCTGGCACTCCATTGGCGCAATTGCTGAAAACAGGCGCGCGGGATGCAATAAAATCGTACAAAAGCAAAAAAGATGAAATTGCGTTGTTAAATTTTTGGCAGACACTTGAAACTTTTCCCGTTTTGGTTTACAATAAAGGTACCGTGATTTATCCGTTAAAAGGGTAAAAACAATTAGGAGGTACTATTAACATGGCTGTTAGAGTTGCTATCAATGGTTTCGGTCGTATTGGTCGTCTGGCATTCCGTCAGATGTTTGATGCTGAGGGTTACGAGGTTGTTGCAATCAACGACCTGACCAGCCCCAAGATGCTGGCTCACCTGCTGAAGTACGATACTGCTCAGGGTTCTTTCTGCGGCAAGATCGGCGAAGGCAAGCACACTGTTGAGGCTACCGAGGATTCCATCATCGTTGACGGCAAGGAGATCAAGATCTACGCTGTCAAGGACGCAAAGGATGCTCCCTGGGGCGAGCTGAACGTTGATGTCGTTCTGGAGTGCACCGGCTTCTACACCAGCAAGGAGAAGAGCATGGCTCACATCCAGGCTGGCGCAAAGAAGGTCGTTATCTCTGCTCCCGCAGGCAACGATCTGAAGACTATCGTCTACTCCGTCAACGAGAAGACCCTGACCGCTGAGGATCAGGTCATCTCCGCTGCTTCCTGCACCACCAACTGCCTGGCTCCCATGGCCGACACTCTGAACAAGACCTACCCCATCGTTTCCGGTATCATGACCACTGTTCATGCTTACACCGGCGATCAGATGATCCTGGATGGTCCTCAGCGCAAGGGCGACCTGCGCCGTGCACGTGCTGGCGCACAGAACATCGTTCCCAACAGCACCGGCGCTGCTAAGGCCATTGGCCTGGTCATCCCCGAGCTGAACGGCAAGCTGATCGGTTCTGCTCAGCGTGTGCCTGTTCCCACCGGTTCTACCACCATTCTGGTTGCTGTTGTCAAGGGCAAGGACGTCACCAAGGAGTCCATCAACGCTGCTATGAAGGCTGCTACCTCTGAGTCCTTCGGCTACAACGAGGACCTGATCGTTTCTTCTGACGTCATCGGTATGCGTTACGGCTCTCTGTTCGATGCAACCCAGACCATGGTTGCTAAGATCGACGATGACACCTATCAGGTTCAGGTCGTGTCTTGGTACGACAACGAGAACTCCTACACCTCTCAGATGGTTCGTACCATTAAGTACTTCGCTGAGAACTGCTAATGAGTTCTGCTTCTGAATTGAAGTAAGTAGAATCCCCCTGCTGTTACGGGCAACCGTGATGGCAGGGGAATTTTTTGTTGATTGAGGATAATTGCCGCAAGGGAACATAGGGCAGGGGGCGCTATGCGCTCTGCATCGCGCCAGAGCGCCCTGAGAGCGCGCAGGAGGGCGGTTTGCTCTGCGGGTGGGAAAAGATATGAAACCATGGCCGACAGCGTTCTGTGCGCTCTCCGCCTGGGTAAAAAGAAACCGGCCGCAGGAGAAAGCGTTTTGGCTCTCTCCTGCGGCCGGGATTGGTCTTATCAGGCTTCGTCTGTGGGCGGGGCGGCCAGCAGATCGGGGCGGTACTCGCGCAGGATGTCCATTGCAAGTTCCACCGCATCCTCCGTCATGTCGGTGCGGCGGGCATCCCGCTTGACTTTTTCCAGCGACTTGGCCATCTGCTCCTGACGCTCCTGGTCCTTGCGCACCTTATAGCCGGCGGCAAGGGCTTCCACGTCTGCCTCGCTGTGGGGCAGCTGCTTGGTGTTCAAAAATTCCTCGTAGGCATCGCAATACAGGGCCACGTTGTCGGTAAAAGCCACCTGTTTGCCGTGATCCAGCCACAGGATCTTATTGCACAGTTCGCGCACCTGCGGCACCGAGTGAGACACCAGCATACCGGTCACGCCGCCCTGTAGGATGGCTTTCATCTTGTCGCCGCTCTTTTTGCGGAACGCGCCATCGCCCACGCTCAGCACCTCGTCCAGAATGAGGATGTCCGGGTTGACCAGGCAGGCAATGGAGAAGGCCAGGCGGCTCTTCATGCCGCTGG
>CAVIXY010000147.1:0-3774 GCA_963646665.1 Bacteroides sp. CAG:545 | reverse complement strand
GTTGATGGACTCCACAATGCCAATGTCGCCGTTGTAGGCTCCCACGCCCTGTTCCCCGCCGATGCGCTGCCACACGATCTCGTAGTTGTTGCGCACCTGCATTACCTTGTCGCCCACCCGGAACACCCGGGCTGCGCTTTGCAGCTGAGGTTTGCCCTTCTGGGCCGGGTTGAGCAGGTTCTGCAGTTCCACGTTCAGTGCCTGGGTGCCGGTAGGACCAAGCTTGGTGGGGCACAGCACCTGAATGTCCCGGATGGGGTCGAACCCATAGCTGCGGGGCAGCCGGGTGGTAACCAGATCGCACACCAGCTTCTGGGCGGCATCGCCGTCCGCTTCCAGAAAAAAGAAGTCGTCCGTTTTGCCGCCCTTCTGCAGCGGCTCACCGGAGATGATATGGTGGGCGTTTTCCACGATCAGGCTGCGCTTGGCCTGCCGGAAGATTTCGTTCAGGCACACGGTGGGCACACACTCGGAACGGATGACCTCGCCCAGAATGTTGCCGGGGCCTACACTGGGCAGCTGGTCGGCATCGCCCACCATAATGATCCGGCAGCTGTAGCGCAGGGCCGTGACCAGCGCCTGAAATAGCTTGACGTCCACCATGCTCATCTCGTCCAGAATGACCACATCGCACTTGAGCAGGTTCTTGTCGTTGTGGATAAAGCTGACCACGCCGCCGGTGTAATCTACTTCCAGCAGGCGGTGAATGGTACTGGCCTTGCGGCCGGTCAGCTCGCTGAGCCGCTTGGCTGCCCGGCCCGTAGGGGCGCACAGGGCCACCCGCTCGGCCTGATTTTCCAACAGCTGCAGAATGGCGTTGACCGTAGTGGTCTTGCCGGTGCCGGGGCCGCCGGTGAGCACCAGGCAGTTCTCGGTCATGGCCTTGCGGATAGCTTCCTTTTGCAGGGGCGCATAGGCAAAGCCCTGGGTCAGCTCCAGAATCTGGATGTTCTTGTCCAGATCGCGGGCCGTGTTTTTGCCGCGCTTGGCCAGAATGCCCAGCCGATGGGCAATGTCCTGCTCGGCAGCCAGCAGATCTGGCAGGTAAATGTACGGTGTGCCGTCAAACAATTTGACACACAGTTCCCCGGTTTCAATGCACTTGTCCAGCGCACAGGCCAGTTTTTCCGGCGGCTGATGGATGAAGTTGGAAGCCGTTTCCAGCAGCTGGGTGCGGGGCAGGCAGGTGTGGCCGTTGCCCGCGTTGTGGCGCAGGGTGCGCAGCAGGGCAGCTTCCAGCCGCTGGGCGCAGTCCCCTTCCATGTGGTAATACTGGGCAATGCTGTCCGCATGGCGGAAATCCAGCTGCAGCGGCTCCCCGCACAGCAGATAGGGGTTGGCCGAAATGGCCTGCATGGCCCCCACGCCAAAGCTGCGGAACACCTCCATCGCCTTGCGGGGGCCGATCTCGAACTGTGCCAGATAGGCGATGAGCTCCCGCATGCCGAACATCCGCTTGAACTCCTGCTGGATGCGGTCGGCCTTGTCCGGCGAGATGCCGGGCACCTGCGTGAGCCGGGCGGGGTCGTTGGCAATCACTTCCAGCGCTTCGGCCCCGAACTTGTCCAGGATCTTGTCGGCTGTCTTGGCACCGATGTAGGGCAGCGAACGGCTGGCCAGGAAGGCATACACCGCTTCCAGATCCTTGGGCATATCCGTTTCGCACTCCTGTGCGTGGAACTGCCGCCCGTAGGTGGCGTGGTTCTCGTACCGGCCCCGGCAGATAACGCTCTCGCCTGCGTGCAGCTCGCCCACGATGCCGCATACCACGGTAAGCACACCGCCGCCGGACACCTCAAACACGGTGTAGCCGTTGTCGGCGTTCTCGTAGATGATATCCTCCACGGTGCCTTCGATCTGTTCCAGCTCCTGCTCCGCCATGCCGTCCACCTCCTTTGCCTGCGGATTTGCATATATAATATAGTATAGCCGCTTTGGCCGGTTTTGTAAATTGCAAAAATGGCCCTGCCCTGCCGCCCAGCTTGTGCAGTACGCCGGTTTTTGCCCCGGATTTTCGACATTCTTCCAAAATCGGAACCATTGTGTTCGGCGGCTCTTGACTTGGCAGCAGTGGTTGGAATAAAATGGAACCGGGTATTCTGTACCCCAAAAAAAGCTTTGGAGGTTTTGAATCATGACGAATGCATTTTCGCGGCGCACCTTTCTGCAGGGTACCGCTTTTGCCGCTGCCAGTCTGCTGCTGGGCAGCAGCTTTCTGCCCAGCGCTCATGCGGCAAAAAAGCCGGACACTTATTCTGTGATCTCCGCCGATACCTGGCAGGTAAACGATCAGACGGCCATGGAGACCGTGACCCAGACGGTGAATTACCGCGTGGGCACCAATACCATCACCGTCAGCCTTGAGACCCGCACCCTGTACACGGGCGGCGAACGTCGCTCCACCGGCCAACTGGATACCGTGACCGACACCTACACCCTCTCCCAGCCGCTGCAGGGTATCCAGCGCCGGACCGATGACAAAGCCGGTCCCAAGAACCAGTCTGTAGTGTGGACAGTGCCTGCAGGCACCGTGATCACCCGCACCCGCCACGGCAGCACCGGCAAAAGCACCGGGTCTCTTGCTTTCGATACCTGGGACACCATGACTCCTCTTGCCGTTGACACCTGGGACAGCACCGATATGCACTGGTATGCTGCCAATGCTGCCAGCTTTGATTACTCCACCTACAATGTCAATGGCTTCGCCGGCGGCGAAAGCCTGACCGTGGAAGGCGGAATGCTGTATCAGATCCAGCGCGTAGCCGAAGAAGACTACGAACCGGACATTGGCGGTTTTGTGTTCCAGGGTGCATAACCAAAAGCAATTCCCGGCCCCCTCCCGCAGGGGGCTTTTTTGCTGCCCGGCCTTTATGCATCTTTTCCAAACCGGCTGCTGTAAACCTCCGCAAAAACGGCAAAGTGCAAAATTTTGCGTTTTCCTCTTGCCAAACCGCGCAAAATGCGCTATTCTATAGCCACAGTTTATCGCTTTAGCACGCTAAACCGGTAAATCAAGAGGGATAGAAACCGGGGAAAGAACCCGAGGAGGAAACGATTATGAAACTGAAACGCATTGCTTCTGCATTTCTGGCCGGTGCGCTGGCCCTGAGCCTGGCCGCCTGCGGCGGGGCCGCATCCACTTCTACGGCTGCTTCCGCTTCCGGCAGTGCATCTGCTGCTGCGGGCAGCGACCTGGACTACATCAAGGGCAAGGGCAAAATGGTGATCGGCTACACTGTGTACGAGCCGATGAACTACACCGATGCCGATGGCAATTTTACCGGTTTTGACACCGAGCTGGCCACCGCTGTGTGCGAAAAGCTGGGCGTGGAGCCGGAGTTTGTGGAGATCAACTGGGACACCAAGGTGGTCGAGCTGGATGCCAAGAGTATCGACTGCATCTGGAACGGCATGACCCTGACCGATGACATCATGGCCAACACCGCCACCACCAAGGCTTACGCCAAGAACGCACAGGTCGTGGTAGTAAAGGACGGCACCGACTACGCCTCCACCGCTGACCTGGTGGGCAAGACCGTGGTGGCCGAAGCTGGTTCTGCCGGCGAGACCGCCATTGCCGAGGACGAGAACCTGGCTCAGGCCGATTATGTTTCCAAGAGCGTGCAGACCGACTGCCTGCTGGAAGTGGCCGCCGGTACCGCCGATGCCGCCGTGCTGGACCTGACCCTGGCCAATGCCATGATCGGTGAGGGTACCGACTACGCCAACCTGAAGATCGTGGATGAGCTGAACGCCGAGGAGTACGGCGTGGCC
>CAVIXY010000146.1:0-4000 GCA_963646665.1 Bacteroides sp. CAG:545 | reverse complement strand
ATGTTCCACAGCTCGGCATACTTGCCATCCTTGGCCATCAGTTCGTCATGGGTGCCGCGCTCCACGATCTTGCCATGGTCCATGACCAGGATCAGGTCGCAGTCACGCACGGTGGAAAGGCGGTGGGCCACGATCAGCATGGACCGGTCGGCCAGCTGACGATAGATCATGTTAAAGATCAGGTTCTCAGTGGCAAAGTCCAGGTTGCTGGTGGACTCATCCAGGATGTACAGGTTGGAGTCCTTCAGGAACGCACGGGCCAGGGCAATGCGCTGCTTTTCACCGCCGGACAGGCCGTTGCCGGCTTCTTCCAGGTAGGTGTTGTACTGCAGCGGCAGGTGCCGGATGAACTCGTGGGCGTCTGCCTTTTTGGAAGCTTCCTTGACCTCATCCAGGGTGGCATCCATGCGGGAAATGCGGATGTTGTCGTAGATCGTCTTGCTGAACAGCTCGATGTTCTGCGGCACATAGGAAATGGCGCGGCGCACCGAGTCGTTCGTGTACTCGGCCATGTTCACGCCGTTGATGTCAATTTCGCCTTCTTCCGGCTCATAATACTTGAGCAGAAGCTTGGTGATGGTGGACTTGCCGCTGCCGCTGCTGCCCACCAGTGCCACCTTTTTGCCGGCAGGGATGGTAAAGCTGACATGGTCCAGTGCCGGGGCACGGTTGCCATAGCGGAAGGTAATGTCCTTGAACTCGATGTCGCCTTCCACCTTCTCCAACTGGGTCTGCTCCACCCCTTCGGCGGTCTCGTACTCCGAGGGGTAATCCATGATCTCGGTCAGACGCTTCATGGAGATGCTGGCTTCCTGAATCTGCATCTGCAGGCCGATCAGGTTGCTCAGCGGGGAAGTAAAGTAGCTGGACAGGGTGCTGAACGCCATAAAACCGCCCAGCGTCATCTCGCCGTTCAGCACCTGGGTAATGCCCACATAGGTGGTCAGCATACTGAAACCGGTGGAGATGAAGGAGGAAATCAGGCTCTGGGTCGTGCTGATCTTGCTGGACCGCAGACTGATCTTCAGGCTCTTGATGTACTCACGCTCGAGGTTTTCCAGTTCGGTCTCCTCGTTGGCGTTGCACTTGACCGTTTCAATGCCGCGCAGGCTCTCGATCATCTGGCTGTTGAGGGCTGCGGACTGCACCATGGTCTCTTCGTTGATCTTTTTGTAGGGCTGCTTGTAGATCAGCACCAGCAGGATGCTGACCAGTGCCATGAACAGCGAAATGGAGAACAGCATGGCGTTCATGCGGAACAGGATGATGCCCGTGATAACGGCCATGGAAATATCCATCACAAGGCTCAGCGCAATGCTGGTAAAGATGGATTTGATGGTGTTGGCATCCGAATAACGGGTGGTGATATCACCGGTTTTGCGGGTGGCAAAGAACTTCATGGGCAGTTTGAAGATGTGCCCGAAGTAGCCCAGCATCAGCGGGATATCAATCTTGATGGACAGATGGATCAGCACCCATTGGCGCACAAAGCCGATCAGGGTACTGGTGACACTGACCACCGTAAACACAAGGATCAATGTGACCAGCAGGTTCTCCAACCCGTAGGGGAGCACCTCGTCCATCAATATCTTGTTGAACATGGAAGATGCAATGCCCAGAATGGTGGTGATCACCGAGCTGAGGATCGCATAGAAGAAAAGCTTTTTCTGGGGCAGCAGCAGGTCGATGTAGTGCTTCATCATGCTGCCCTGTTTTACCTTGCCGCCCTTGAACTCCGAGGTGGGGTTCAGCAGCAGCAGCACACCGGTAAAGTTCTTGTAGAACTCATCCAGGCTGATCTTTTTCAGCTCGGTGCCGGGGTCGCCGATCACAACGTAATCTTTGCACTTGTGCTTTTTGGTTTCGTCCTTGGCAAGCTCTGCTTCCTTGAGCATATGCTTGCGGCGCTCGCCGTCATCGGCAATGGTGGTTTTTTTGAACACCACCACAAAGTGGGCCAGGCCCTGGTCCGTGATTACCTGCGCAATGCAGGGAAGCGAAAAATCACTCAGAAAGTTTTCGCGGTCCACACGCACCGCAGCGGTGGTAAAGCCCAGCTCGTTTGCGGCTTTTTGCAGACCAACAAGGTTTGTGCCTTTCAGGTCGGTTCCCATCATATCCCGTAGGCGGGTGATGGTAATTTCCTTTTTGTAATGGAGGCACACCATTGCGAGGCAGGCAGCCGCACAGTCGGTAGTGTCATGCTGCCGGACGTAGGTATAACGCATAGATGCTTCCTTTGAAAATATACAAGATTTATTCAAACAACACACGCGCCTGCTGCCCCGCAGGGCAGGCCGCGCTGTGAATTTGACAATGGAAAAGGTGCAGCGCCTGCAAAAAGCAGCACGTAGACCGGTGCTTTGCCTCGTCCTGCGGAGAACCGGGGCAAAGCACCGGACTGCTGCCATCAAAAGAAGGGAGCGCCTACCCTTTGATCAGTGTGCCAAGCCAGGAAATTTGTATGCCAAACCTCCAAAGCTTATGAGCAGTATACCACAATGTGACAGCATCTTCAAGGGCTTCTTTTTTAAGAAATGATGAAGTTTGAAAAATATGTGAAAAGTAATAGTACAGAAACACAAAAGAAACAGAACAAAAACAATTTCTACCGGACAAACTGCCCAAAATGAACAAAAAGAAAAGGCAATGTTCCAAAGAACATTGCCTTGCTGGCGCCTCTTGCCTGACTCGAACAGGCGACACCCTGATTAACAGTCAGGTGCTCTAACCGACTGAGCTAAAGAGGCAGATCACATTTGTGACTGCAAGAAATATTATACCGCAGCTGTTTGCATTTTGCAAGGCTTTTTTGCAAAATCCTCCAACTTTTTGCAGCAAAAAAAGCCCCGCAAAGCCGGTGTGGCTCTGCGGGGCAGGAATGTTGTACTATAATAAGGTAGAACCGCTTACTTCAGCTTGCTCTTGGCCTTCATGCGCTGCTCGTGGTTCAGGATCTGCTTGCGGATGCGCAGGTTCTCCGGGGTGACCTCCAGCAGCTCATCCTGTGCCAGGAACTCCAGGCAGCCTTCCAGGCTCAGCTTGCTGATGGGGATCAGACGCAGGGCGTCATCGGAGCCGGATGCACGGGTGTTGGTCAGGTGCTTGGTCTTGCAGACGTTCACGTCCACATCCTCGCCGGAAGCGGTGTAGCCAATGACCATGCCTTCGTACACCTTTTCACCGGCGCCCACCAGCAGGGTACCGCGCTGCTGTGCGTTGAACAGGCCGTAGGTAACGGCCTCGCCGGTCTCAAAGCTGACCAGGGAGCCGGTGGAGCGGTTGGCGATCATGCCGGCCCAGACATCGTAACCATCAAAGATCTGATTGATGATGCCTTCGCCGTGGGTATCGGTCAGGAACTGATTGCGGTAGCCGAACAGGCCGCGGCTGGGCATCCGGAACTCCAGGCGCACGCGGTCGGTGCCCAGGGACTCCATCTGCTGCAGAATGGCTTTGCGCTGGCCCAGGCCGGTCATGACGGCACCCTGATACTGGGTGGGAACGTCGATCACAACGTGCTCCATAGGCTCGTAGGTCTTGCCGTCGATCACCTTGGTCAGAACGTGCGGGGGAGAAACCTGCAGCTCGTAACCTTCGCGGCGCATGGTCTCGATCAGGATGGACAGGTGCATCTCACCACGGCCCATCACGCGGAAGGAATCGGTGGTGGCGGAATCTTCCACCTTCAGGGCCACGTCCTTCAGCAGTTCCTTCTGCAGACGGTCGCGGATCTGGCGGCTGGTCACGTACTTGCCCTCGCGGCCGGCCAGCGGGCTGTCGTTGACCGAGAAAGTCATCTCCACGGTGGGGTCATTGATCTTCACAAAGGGCAGCGGCTCCACATTGGAGGGGCTGCACAGGGTGTTGCCGATGGTCACATCCGGCAGACCGGAGAAGGCCACGATATCACCGGCGGTGATGTTGTCGCAGGGCTGGCGGCCATTGGCCTGGAAGTCGTACAGCTTGGTCAGACGGCCGCGCATCTTCAGGTCGGGGT
>CAVIXY010000145.1:0-4025 GCA_963646665.1 Bacteroides sp. CAG:545 | reverse complement strand
GTGCATACCCCTCCACCGAGTAGGAGTTGTTGTGCAGGATGTGCAGGGTGTCGAACCCTTCGGCTTTCAGGTAGGCATTCATCTTGTTGGCGGTGGACCACCAGTAATCGTGGTTGCCTTTCATGATGATCTTCTGCCCGGGCAGGTTCTGCAGAAATTCAAAATCCTTCCGGGTATCGGTCAGGCGCATGGCCCAGCTGATGTCCCCCGCCAGCACAATGGTGTCCTGAGGTGTGATGAGCCTGCGCCAGTTTTTTTCCAGGCGCTCCACATAATCGTTCCAGCCGGGAAAAATATCCATCGGCTTGGAAGCGCCCAGGGAAAGATGCGTATCGCCAAGCACAAAAAGTGCCATGTTGTTTCTCCTGTTCTAATGCAATTCCCGCAGGCACCGTCTATCGGGGCGGTGTCTGCGCTATGCAGTTTGCGGATGGCTGCCTGCGTGTAAAAAACACAGGCGGCCGCCCATGCAGCAGGATGGATTATTCCTGATAGCCCAGCGCCACCTCAGCGATCTGCGAAGGATCCATGACGGTGTTGAAGCGCTCTGCCTTCTGGCGCAGGGCAGCAAGGCTTGCCGGTGCGGCATGGCCGGTGGCAGATTCCAGCTGCTGCATTGCTTCAAAATCATTTTCGGGTGCGGTGCGGCCCAGAGCCTGCAGCACGCTGCGCGGGAACTTGAAGGGAGATGCGGTGGACAGCACCACCATGGGCACGCCCTCACGCTTTTTCTGCGCTGCCACGTGGAAGGCCACTGCCGTGTGGGTATCGCACAGATAGCCGTCCTGCTCGTAGCGGGCACGGATCTCCCCTGCCACTTCTTCTTCGCTGCTCCAGCCGCAGGAGAAGCTCTCCTGAATGGCAGCCAGCGTTTCCGGACTCACCGTGTAGCTGCCGGTCTCGGCCAGGCTCTTCATCAGACCTGCCACTTCCGTGTCGCTGCCGGTCACATGATACAGCAGGCGCTCGAGGTTCGAGGACACCAGGATGTCCATGCTGGGCGAAGTGGTCTTGAAGAACTCCCGCTTTGCGGTGTAGGTGCCGGTGGTGAGGAAGTCGGTCAGCACGTTGTTCTCGTTGGACGCGCAGACCAGCCTGCCCACGGGCAGACCCATCTGCTTTGCATAATAGCCGGCCAGAATGTCGCCGAAGTTGCCGGTAGGTACACAGAAGTCCACCTTGTCGCCAAAGGCGATCTTGCCCGCCTTGAGCAGCTGTGCGTAGGCAGCAAAATAGTAGACGATCTGCGGCACCAGGCGGCCCCAGTTGATGGAGTTTGCGCTGGACAGGCGGATGTTCCGTTTTTCCAGCTCGGCAGCAATAGCTTTATCGCCAAACACCTTTTTCACGCCGGTCTGGGCATCGTCAAAGTTGCCGCGCACGGCATACACCGCCACATTGGCACCCTCCTGGGTGGCCATCTGCAGGCGCTGGATCTCGCTGGTGCCGCCCGTGGGGTAGAACACCGCGATCTCCACGCCGGGAATGTCGTGGTAACCGTCCAGAGCAGCCTTGCCGGTGTCGCCGCTGGTGGCCACAAGGATCAGCGTTTTTTCGGTGCGTCCCAGGTTCTTTTTGGCTTCCACCAGCAGTTTCGGCATCAGCTGCAGCGCATAATCCTTGAAAGCGCAGGTAGGGCCGTGCCACAGTTCCAGGGCATAGGTATCCCCTGCCACCGGGGCAAGATAACCGGCCTTGCCGCCAAAGGCATCGCCATAGGTGGTGCGGGCGGCTTCGGCCAGGAACTCCGGCGAATAATCCGTCAGATATTCTTTGATTACCGCCGCGGCCATGGCGGGGTAATCCAGCCCGCACAGCGCCCGAACGTCCACCTGCGGAAAGCTTTCGGGCACAAACAGGCCGCCTTCATCCGACAGGCCCTGTGCGATCGCCTGCGAAGAGGTCACCTTACGATTCTTGTCTCTGGTACTGAAGAACTGCATATTGTCGCTCCTTTTTCGGCACAGAGCGCGCAACACGGCCCTGCGCTGCTGCGGCAGAGCGGGTGCCCTGCCCGTACATTTCCCACCGGACGCTCCGCTTTACGCAAGAAAAGCGCCCCTTATAATATGTACCATCCAGCGCCCGCTGTCAAGAGGGTTTACCTCTGCAACATCAAATCGCACCGGTGCATCGCTCAGGCCGGTCTGCTGCAGATACGCCTGTGCCGCCCGGATCAGGCGGCGCTGCTTGTGGATGTCCACAGCCTCTGCCGGGGTGGCAAGAGAATCGTTTGCCCAGGTCTTGACCTCGCAGATCACCACCGTACCGTCCGGTTCCTGCACCACAAGATCCAGCTCCCCCATCCGGGTGCGGAAGTTGTGGGCCAGCAGGCGGCAGCCCTGTTTGAGATAGAATTTTGCAGCCGCTGCCTCACCCCGCTGGCCGGTCTGGGCGCGGTTCACTTTCCGCTCTCCGGCCAGTAGCCCTGCTTTTTGAGAAAGCTGCGGCGGTAGAACGGCTGAATGCCGTACTGTGCGATCAGCTCATAATGCAGCTTGGTGGGGTATCCTTTGTGCTTTGCCAGCTGATACTGCGGGTACTGCTTGTCCAGTTCCAGCATGTAGCGGTCCCGGCTGACTTTGGCCAGAATGGACGCCGCACCGATGCTGGCGCTGGTGGCATCCCCCTTGACTACCGGCTGCGCCGGGATCTGCAGCCCTGCCGGGACGCGGTTGCCGTCCACCAGCACCAGGTTGGGCACAATATCCAGCCCTTCCACGGCTTGCTTCATGCCGCCCATGGTGGCATTGAGAATGTTGTCCCGGTCAATGATGTCCGGCCCTACAAACACGATCTGATAGGCCAGGGCCTTTTCCCTGATCTCGTCAAACAGTGCATCCCGTTTTTTCTCGGTGAGCTTTTTGGAATCATTGATGCCGTGCACCGGTTTTTCCGGGTCCAGAATGCAGGCAGCCACACACACCGGGCCGCACAGCGGGCCGCGGCCTGCTTCGTCCACCCCGGCAAAACAGCCGTACTGTGCCCGCACCTGGGCATCGTATTCGTACAGCGGGGCCGAGATCTCCTCATCGGAACGGCGCTTCATTCGGCATCCTCCTCCGCAAAGTCGGCCAGGTCATCCCGCTGCGGCGGGCGCTCCAGTGAGATGCGGCCCCATTTGCAGGCACGGAATTCATCCACCAGCATGATGGCGCAGCGCTCGGTGTTTACCTCACCGCCGCGCACCAGCAGGCCGCGCTTGCGGCCAATGGCTTCCATCAGCTCATAGGGCGGCAGAGCCATGGTCTCGGCATTCAGCTTGTAGCGCTGGGCCACCAGGTCCGGGTAGTTGCGGCGCACTTCGTCCAGCAGGTTCATGGCCAGCTCTTCCACGTCCAGGATATCATCCTTAATGGAACCGATGAAGGCCAGGTTGGACGCAATGGTCTTGGAATCGAACTTTTTCCACAGCACGCCGGGCATATCCAGCAGGTCAAACTTGTCGGTGCTGACCCACTGTTTGCCCTTGGTCACGCCCGGGCGGTCAGCGGCCTTGGCGCGGGCCGAACCGGCAAAGGTGTTGATGAAGGTAGACTTGCCCACATTGGGGATGCCGCACAGCATCACCTGCGTTTTGGCACCGCCCATGCCGCGGTTCTGGCGGCGTTCCAGCAGACCGGCAAGCTCCTTTTCAATGGCAGCCTTGACCGCATTGGCCCCGCCCTTCTGTTTGGCGCTGATGGCCACACAGCCGGCATCCGCCGCATGGAAATATTTGATCCACTCTTCGGTCACCGCCGGGTCGGCCAGGTCGGCCTTGTTCAGCGCATAGAGCTTGGGTTTGCGGGCCGTGATGCGCTCGATCTCCGGGTTTAGGCTGGAAAGCGGGATGCGGGCGTCCAGCAGCACAAGGCTGGCATCCACATGCTGAATCTCCTGCTCCATCATGCGCAGGGTCTTGGTCATGTGGCCCGGAAACCACTGAATATTGTATTGGTTTGCAAACCGTGTATCCTGATTGTTCATTTTACCACTCCAAAATCCGAAAAAGGCAAAAAGCACAGCAGCACTTTGCCCAGAAT
>CAVIXY010000144.1:0-4035 GCA_963646665.1 Bacteroides sp. CAG:545 | reverse complement strand
GGAAGTCCACGTCCTTCCAGACCACATCGGTCCAGAACTGCTTCACGGCACCGGCAATCACCGGGCCGCGCCACACCACGGGGTCCTCTTCGTTTTCCACCAGCAGGTTGATGCTCATTACATCAATGCCCATGCGGCTCTGGATGGGCCAGCAGCCCTTATCGTCTGCCATGGCGCGGCCATGGATGCCAAACAGCTTGGGAATGGACGGGCCGGTGATGTCGGCGTCCAGGATGCCGCAGTGGTAGCCGCGGCGGGCCATGGCGCAGGCCAGCAGGGCGCTGGTCATGCTTTTGCCCACGCCGCCCTTGCCGGACACTACGCCGATCACCTTTTTCACGCTGCTGTTGGGGTTGGGGGCGTCATGCTGGGGTGCTGCATTGCGGGAAGAACATGCTGCCCCGCAACTGGAGCAGTCATGGGTACATTCTTCGCTCATTCTCTTTTTGCGCACGGCGGGGGTTTGCCCGGCGGCTGTGCGCTTCCTCCTTGCTCATAATACGATCCATACGGACAAAATCGCTTTTGTCAGACCACCCCATACTATACCATAAAAATGTACGGGAAACAAGCCACAGCTCCGCTCATGTTTTGCAAAGCTGCTGCATAGGTTTGGGAGAAGAGCTTCCGGGCAGGGGGAGGTGTGCCATGCGGCAGAGTTATTTTCGGAACGCAGCGCTGCTCACCGGGTCGGACGTGGTACTGCGCCTGGCAGGCATGGGGCTGCGCATTTACCTGGCCAATGCCCTGGGCGGCGAGGGCATGGGGCTGTACCAGCTGGTGCTGGCGGTGTATTCGCTGTTTGTCACGCTGGCCACAGCGGGGGTGTCGGTGGCGGCCACCCGGCTGCTGACCGAGGAGCTGAGCTGCAGCCCGCGCACAGCCCACGGAATGATGGTGCGGCTGCTGGCAGCCGGCCTTGGGCTGGGAGTTGCGGCCATGGCGGCCCAGGCGGCACTGGCCCAGGCAGCTGCCCGCTGGTGGCTGGGGGATGTGCGTGCGGCTGGTGCGCTGCGGGTGTCGGCACTGGGAATGCCGTGGATGGCCGTGTCGGCGGTGCTGCGGGGCTTTTTTTTGGCCCGGCGGTGGGTAACGCCCAATGTGGTCAGCCAGCTGGTGGAGCAGACGGTGCGCATTGCCGTGGTTGTGGCGGCCCTGACCCGCACACAGGGCTGGGACGCAGGCAGCCGCTGTGCACTGGTGCTGGCCGCTACCGCGCTGAGCGAGGCCGTGTCGGCGCTGGGAATGCTGCTGTTCTACCGGCGGGAGGCTGTGCGCTGTTTTGGGCGGGAAGCGGCGCAGCGCCCGCCGGACCCGGCCCGGCGGATGTGGGAGATCCTGTGGCCGGTGGAGGGCGGCCGGGTGCTTTCCAGTGCCCTGCACACCGCAGAAAACATGCTGGTGCCCGCCTGCCTTGCATTGTATCTGGCCGGGGCAGGGGGCCGCAGTGCCGCGTTGGAACAGTATGGGGTACTCAAGGGCATGGCCCTGCCGCTGCTTACCTTTCCCTTCGGGCTGCTGGGCAGCCTGGCGGTGCTGTTGATGCCGGAGATCACCCAGGCCCATGTGCTGGGGCAGACAGCGCGGCTGAATGCCCTGCTGGACCGGATGCT
The DNA here is from genome assembly GCA_963646665.1 of Bacteroides sp. CAG:545. Taxonomy (GTDB): domain Bacteria; phylum Bacillota; class Clostridia; order Oscillospirales; family Ruminococcaceae; genus Faecalibacterium. Next base: position 2,422 of record CAVIXY010000144.1, on the reverse strand, counting down.
GCGGCTTACGGGGTACTTTTCGGCGCTGGCCGGGGTGCTGTTCTGGGTGTGGGGACGCCCGCTGGCGCAGCTGCTGTACGGCAGTGCAGAAGCCGGGGCCTACCTGGAAACTCTGGCCCCGGCCATGCCGCTGATGTATCTGGAAAGCATGGTGGACGGTGCCATGAAAGGGGTAGGCGAGCAGAAAGCGGCCTTCCGTTACAGCGTGTGGGACTCCATCCTGCGCATCGGCGGAGTGGTGCTGCTTCTGCCCCGGTACGGAATGAACGGCTTTCTGGCAGTGATCCTGCTTTCCAGCCTGTACACCTGTGCAGCCAACACCGGGCGGCTGCTGTTTTCCAGCGGCACACAACATGCGTTCCGCCGCTGGCTGGGGTGCCCCGCTCTGGCAGCAGGGGCTGCAGCGCTGGCCGGAACGGGCCTGCGGCAGCTGCTGGCCGCCCCCCTGGGTGCGGCGCAGCTGTGGCAGCTGGCGGCTGTGGCGGCAGGCGGTACGGGCACGGCGGCAGCCTTTGTTCTGGCAGCCCTGCCGTTGGGCCTGGGCGAAGAATTGGCTGCGCTGTGCCGGGGCCGCCGGGCGGATAGGCCCACAAAATGAGAGGAAAATAAGAAGGATGGCTGAAATTTCTGGACACAGCCGGACGATTTGAGTATAATACAAAGGTGGAATTGAAACAATTCCGGTCTGCCGGTTCAGAAACCGGCAAAAATAGCGGTGCGGCCCGGGTGCTGTACCGGACAAAAAAAGAGGACTAATTTGTGAAAGATACAAGCAAGAACGCACCGCAGGTGTATCTGCGCCGGGCGGTGCTGGTGCTGCTGGATGCAGCCATTGTGGCATTCAGCTTTTATTTCGCACTGCTGCTGCGGGCAGACGGCGCGGTGGAAGCTGCCTGGTGGCCCCACAACCGGGCCATTCTGTACCACAATCTGCCCTGGATCGTGGCCGTGTACGTTGCCTGTTTTTTGCTGGGCGGGCTGTACTCTGTGCTGTGGAAATACGCCGGTGAGCGGGACCTGCTGCGCCTGGCCGGAATGATCGGTGTGCCCACCGTGATCGTGTACGCGGTAAACCGGCTGTGCATCCATGGCGTGCTGTTCAACTCCGCCAACTGCATGGCATCGGTGCTGATTTTTCTGCTCATCGGCGGCAGCCGCCTGGCATGGCGGCTGTTCCTGAACCATCCGCTGGGAGAGCGTCTGCGGGGCGCGGCCAGCAAGGACCCCAACCGCCCGGTGTTGATCGTGGGTGCGGGTGAGGCCGGTGCCTGGGCCATCAATGTGTGCAAGAGCAACAAGCAGTACGGCCATGCGGTGATGGCGGTGGACGATGACCCCGCCAAGCTGCATCAGACCATTCACGGGGTGCCGGTCAAGGGCACGCTGGAAGAGATCCCGGAGTTGTGCAAGCGCTACGGCATCCACAGCATCATCATTGCCATTCCTACCCTGAAGGGCAGCCGCCTGAGCCATGTCATTGATCTGTGCGTCAGCACCCACTGTGCGGTGCAGGTGCTCAGCGACCCCCAGCTGGTGGGCGCCAATGCCCCGCAGGGCGCATTCCGTGAGCTGAACCCGGCGGACTTCCTCTCCCGCGATGAAGTAACGCTGGACAACGACAAAATTTCGGGATACCTTACCGGCAAGACGGTGCTGGTTACGGGCGGCGGCGGCTCCATTGGCAGTGAGCTGTGCCGCCAGGTGATGCGCTTCAAGCCCGGCAAGCTGCTGATTTTTGACATCTACGAAAACTGCGCCTACGAGCTGCTGATGGAACTGCAGCAGAAGTATGGCCGCGATATCCCGGTTACGGTGCTGATCGGCTCCATCCGCGATAAAAAGCGCCTGGACGAAGTGTTTGAGACTTACCACCCCACGGTGGTGTTCCACGCAGCGGCTCACAAGCATGTGCCGCTGATGGAGGTCAGCCCGGCCGAAGCAGTGAAAAACAACGTGATGGGCACCAAGAACCTGCTGGTGAGCGCCAGCGAGCACGGGGTAGAGCGGTTTGTGCAGCTGTCCACCGACAAGGCTGTGAACCCCACCAGCGTGATGGGCTGCACCAAGCGCATCTGCGAAATGCTCATCCAGACCTTTGCAGGCAACACCGACATGAAGTGCGTGGCCGTGCGCTTTGGCAATGTGCTGGGCAGCCATGGCAGCGTGATCCCGCTGTTTGAGGCCCAGATCAAAAAGGGCGGTCCCGTTACCCTGACCGACCCCAACATTGAGCGCTACTTCATGACCATTCCGGAAGCCGCCCAGCTGGTGCTGCAGGCCGGTGCCCTGGCCGAGAGCGGCAATATTTATGTGCTGGACATGGGCGAGCCGGTGAAGATCATGGATCTTGCCAAGCAGCTTATCCGTTTTTACGGCTATGAGCCGGGCGTGAACATGGAGATCAAGATCGTGGGCCTGCGCC
>CAVIXY010000143.1:0-4073 GCA_963646665.1 Bacteroides sp. CAG:545 | reverse complement strand
AAGGTCCACCTGTTCGACATCGAGACCGAGCAGACCATCCTGAACTAATCTGCACGTAAGTGACGATCATTTTTGATCCTCCTATCATACGAAAAACCGCCGAAGGGAAACCCTCGGCGGTTTTTCATTTGCTCAGGCGCTGTTTTTCCATCTCCCGGAAGAGAAGAATATGACGGGATCAAATCTCCTTTTCTACAAGCATCCCGGAAGCAGGTGGAAAAGCCAAACAAAAAAGCCTGCCGGCAGCAGGGTGTCGGCAGGCAGGAAGAGTCTTGCGCAGGGATCAGTCCGCAAACAGCGGGGTGGACAGGTAGCGGTCACCGGTGTCGGGCAGCAGAACCACGATGTTCTTACCGGCGTTCTCTGGGCGCTTGGCCAGCTGCAGGGCAGCGTAAACGGCAGCACCGGAGGAAATGCCCACCAGCACGCCTTCCTTGTGGCCGATCAGGCGGCCGGTGGCAAAGGCATCGTCATTTTCCACGGCAATGACCTCATCGTACACCTTGGTATCCAGCACGTCCGGCACAAAACCGGCGCCAATGCCCTGGATCTTATGTGCACCGGCCTTGCCCTGGCTCAGCACAGGGGAAGAAGCAGGCTCCACGGCCACGACCTTGACGTTGGGGTTCTGGCTCTTCAGGTACTTGCCCACGCCGGTCACGGTGCCGCCGGTGCCAACGCCTGCCACAAAAATGTCTACCTTGCCATCGGTATCGTCCCAGATCTCGGGGCCGGTGGTCTCAATATGGGCCTGGGGGTTGGCCGGGTTCACAAACTGGCCGGGAATGAAGGCGTTGGGAATCTCCTTGGCCAGTTCATCGGCCTTGGCAATGGCGCCCTTCATGCCCTTGGCGCCCTCGCTCAGCACCAGCTCGGCACCGTAAGCCTTCATCAGCTGGCGGCGCTCCACGCTCATGGTCTCGGGCATCACAATGATGATGCGGTAGCCCTTGGCGGCAGCCACAGCAGCCAGGCCGATGCCGGTGTTGCCGGACGTAGGCTCAATGATGACGGAGCCTTCCTTCAGCAGGCCCTTTTCCTCGGCATCGTCAATCATCTTTTTGGCAATGCGGTCTTTCACCGAGCCGGCCGGATTGAAGTATTCGAGCTTGGCCAGAAGGTGCGCGGTCAGGCCCTCTTCTTTTTCGATGTGGGTCAGCTCCAGCAGCGGGGTGTGGCCAATCAGCTGGTCGGCGGCGGTGTAGATCTTGCTCATAAGAATTCCCTCCTGATACAACAATGCAAAACAGATGAACCGATTGAATTTCCTTTAAACCAATATCGTTTGTGGGTTTGATGGTATTATAGCCCTCCGGCAGGCGGTTGTCAATGGATTTTTGCAAAAAAACGGATTGAAATATTATTTACCCTGTTGTATAATAGGTTAAAACAATTCTGATTAAAGGAAGTACCGTGATATGATCGTTTCCACCAAAGGGCGCTATGCACTGCGCGTCATGATCGACCTGGCTGAGCATCAGTCGGAAAAATATGTTCCCCTCAAAGAAGTAGCTGCCCGGCAGGAGATCTCGGAGAAGTACCTGGAAAACATTCTCAAGGTGCTGGTGCAGAACGGCTTTCTGGAAGGGCTGCGCGGCAAGGGCGGCGGCTATCGGCTCACCCGCAGCCCGGACCAGTACACCGTGGGCGAGATCCTGGTGCTGACCGAGGGCAGCCTGGCCCCGGTGTCCTGCCTGACCCCGGGCGCGGCCCCCTGCTCCCGCATGGCCGACTGCCGCACCTACGGCATGTGGAAAGGCTTGAACGAGCTGATTTCCAACTACTTCGGCAACATCACCCTGGCCGATCTGGCCCTGCCGGACCAGGCCGGAAACGATTATGTGATCTGAACCGTATCGGCATTGGCGCAACGCTTTGGGCGGTGCGCCTTTTTTCTGCACAGTTCTGCGCAAAATGTGGGGCGAATCTTGGCCAGAATCACGGTTGATGGTTGGCGGCAGCTGCGGTATACTGTTAGCTTAGTACGACTTGTATCCCACTGAGAAAACGAAAAGGAGTGTTCCGTTACGAAATACATTTTTCAGTTTGCGCGCATCCTGGCCTTCTGCTTCCTGGGCGAGGTGCTGCACGCGGTGCTGCCGCTGCCGGTTCCGGCCAGTGTGTACGGCCTGGTACTGCTGCTGGCAGCGCTGAACTTCGGCTTGGTAAAACTGGACCAGGTCAAGGAAGTGGGCAGCTACCTCACCGGCATTTTTCCGCTGCTGTTCGTTCCGGCTGCAGCAGGCGTTATGGAACTGTGGGCAGAGATGGGCGACATGCTGCTGCCCATCGTCATTGCCATTCTGCCGGTGACCGTGCTGGTGATGGTATCGGCCGGCCGCACCACCCAGGCGCTGACCAGCCGCAAGAAAAAGGAGGCAGACCATGACTGAACTGCTGAACAACTTCCTGGCCGGTTCGGCGGCCTGGGGCGTGCTGCTTACGTTGGCCGCCTTTGCACTGGGCACCCTGATCAACCGGGTCACCGGCAAGGCCATCTTCAACCCGCTGCTGCTGGGTGCCATCTTTGTCATCGTTTTTCTGTCGGTGTGCCAGATTCCGTATGCGGACTACAAGGCCAGCGCCGCCCCCGTGAATTACCTGCTGCTGCCGGCTACCGTGGCTCTGGCCATTCCGCTGTATGAAAAGTGGGATCTGCTCAAGGAGAACGCGGCCGCCATCATTGCGGGCATCTCGGTGGGCACGCTGGTGAGCCTAGGCAGTGCATTGGCCCTGGCGCTGGCGCTGGACCTGACCCAGGAACAGTATGCTACCCTGCTGCCCAAGTCGGTGACGACCGCCATCAGCATGGATGTGGCTGCGGAACTGGGCGGTATTGCGGCCCTGACCGGTGCCATTGTGATCCTGACCGGCATTGCGGGCAACCTGCTGGCTGAGACGGTGTGCAAGGTGTTCCACATCACCGACCCCATTGCCAAGGGCGTGGGCATTGGCACCTCTGCCCATGCGGTGGGCACCAGCAAGGCCCTGCAGATGGGCGAGGTGGAAGGTGCCATGAGCGGCCTGTCCATTGCGGTAGCCGGTGTACTGACGGCGGTGCTCTGCCCGCTGTTTGTCAACCTGATCCATTAAAATCTGCGGCGTATCTTCTGAAAACAAAACCGGAACTGTCCGTATGGGCAGTTCCGGTTTTGTTTGTGGCTCGATCAAAATGGAAAAGGCAGAGGCGGCCAATGTTACAGATCCAGCTCTGCCTTGCGTCCGCTGGGGTGGTAAGGGGTCAGGCGCACACCGGCTTTCTGGAACATGAACCGCGCTGCAACGCTGGAATCGCTGTCGTGGTATTTGTCACTGTAGTACACCACCTCGGCAATGCCGGACTGGATGATGGCCTTGGTGCACTCGTTGCAGGGAAACAGCGTCACATACACCCGCGCACCCTTCAGGTTGTTGTGGGCGCTGTTGAGAATGGCGTTCAGCTCTGCATGGCACACGTACATATATTTGGTGTGCAGGGGCTCACCCTCCCGGTCCCAGGGCATGGCATCGTCATCGCAGCCCATGGGCATACCGTTGTAACCAAGGGAGAGGATCTTGTTTTCCGGGCTGACGATGCAGGCACCCACCTGGCTGCTGGGGTCCTTGGAGCGCATGGCTGTGAGCAGTGCAATGCCCATGAAGTATTCATCCCAGTTGATGTAATCGGTACGTTTCATCGTGGAAAACCTCCTGCTGTTCCAAAGGGGCCTGCCGCTTGACAAACCCGGTAAAATACACTATACTGTCAATAGAAAGAGCGCTGCCCGGCAGAACGGCTCCGCTCCTCAGAGATCATATGACCAAAAGATCAAGTGACCGTGGCTTGGGGAAGCGTTGGCGGTCACTTTTCTTTTTTCAGTATATCATAAAGCACACAGAATTTACAGCCCGATTTTGCAAAGAGGAACCGCACAAATGCGGCTCCTCTTTTTTGTTTGCCAAAATGCACAAAACACTGCCGCGAAATTTGGCAGCTGATTTGGTAGAAATTTCAAACGAAATATTTAAAATTCGTTTGGAGTGTGGTATTATCTTTGTAAAATATGCCACAAAAGCGGAGAGAATGCTCCGTG
>CAVIXY010000142.1:0-4076 GCA_963646665.1 Bacteroides sp. CAG:545 | reverse complement strand
GTGGGTGTTATACGCAAAGTATAGCGGCAAGGGCTACACCAAGAACCGCAAGGGCCGGCCGTTTGAGCACAACAGCGGCAAGATCACCACGCCCAACACCACCGTCTGGACGGAAGCCGGGCAGCGGTTCATTTATGAACAGCTCAAGGCCATTGGCCTGACGCCCAGCATTGACCGCAGGGAAACCATGGAGCAGACCGCGTTTGACCGCACCTGTGCCCCGGCGGGCAGGCTGGTGGATGCGCGGGAAGCGGCTGTGAGAGGATAAGGAGGACACAACCCATGAGTGAGAAGATTATTGCCTACAAGGCTATGGACAAAAACATGCAGTGCCGCGGCAAGCAGTACGAGGTTGGCAAGACCTACCTCGAGGACAAAGCGGACTGCTGCCACGCTGGTATGCACGCCTGCGAGAACCCGCTGGACGTGCTGCATTACTACCCGTTGAAGGATAGCCCGCGCTTTTTCAAGGTAGAGTGCGGCGGGGATGTGGACAAAAGCAACGAAGATAGCAAGCTGGCCTGCACTGAACTGACCGTTAAAGGCGAACTGAACTTTGCGGGCATGGTCAAAGCCACTGTAAGCGCTGTTTTCAACCGTGTAAAGGGCAAAGAGCCTTTTTCCAGCGGCGATTACAGCGCGGCAGGTTCCAGCGGCGATTCCAGCACGGCAGGTTCCAGCGGCTATTCCAGCACGGCAGGTTCCGGCGGCGATTACAGCACGGCAGGTTCCAGCGGCGATTCCAGCACGGCAGGTTCCAGCGGCTATTCCAGCACGGCAGGTTCCGGCGGCGATTACAGCACGGCAGGTTCCAGCGGCGATTCCAGCACGGCAGGTTCCAGCGGCTATTCCAGCACGGCAGGTTCCAGCGGTCGCTACAGCACGGCAGGTTCCAGCGGCGATTCCAGCACGGCAGCGGCTACTGGTTTTTGTTGTAAAGCAAAAGCTGATGGTAAAAATAATATCGCCGTTGCAAACGGCGCAAACAGCAAGGCACGGGGCGCTCTTGGCTGCTACATCGTGCTTACAGAGTACGATGATGGCGGCAATTTTCTGTGGGCAAAGATGGCCCATGTGGATGGGTCCGCTGTTAAAGAAAACGTTTGGTACACCCTTAAAAACGGCGAGTTCACGGAGGTCGATCTGTGAAAAAGGCGCTGCAGAATTTTAACCGAACCGGCTTTAGAAATCGAAACTCGGATGAAAGCTTTTTTGCAAAATTTGCACGCCGAAAATCCAAAAAGGAGAGAAAGATTCATGTCGCCGAGCATTACAATTCACGGCTGCTGCGAGATCATGAGGGCGAACCTCATATCAATCAGCGAATCAAATCTGACCGCGATGATCCAGGCAGGGAGCTTCCCGGCATGGGCGGTTCCTTCGGTCGGCGGTAAGCAGGCAGCGCCGTTGATCTCACGCGCGGGCTTTTTGGCGTGGGTCAAAGAATTTTATCACCTTACGGAGGTTTTAGGAGTATGAAAAAAAGAACGCTTTTTGTTGCTGTCATTGTTGCAATGCTGGCAGGCATTGGCGCAGTGCAGACCGTGCGCTTTGCTTGCAGCATCACGGCAGCCGCGCTGGCATATTGGGGCGGGTGGAACATCGCGGAAGCGGCTCAGGCGGCCCCGTGGATTCTGCTTGCATTGGTGGCGGCTGCGGCCATTTCCTTGTACAGCCTGCACGAGGAAAACGAGCAGTATAAACGCACTGGTTACGGCAAAATTGTCCGCGATCACGCCCGCAACCCGGAGTACCCGGAGAATCAGGAGCGTGGGGCGTGACATTGGAACAGTTGATTCGGATACGGTGTGACAAGTACACCGAACGGGCCGACCGGAATAAAACGTTGTTTGAGACGTCGGACAATTTGGCGAACCGCATTCGTTACGCTGTCCGCTCCAACGTTTATCGCCTTATTGCGCATGACCTGCTGACTGCGCTGCGGGACGCGGAGGATATCAAGAATGGCTGACTACATTTCCCACGTTATGTGGTACACCGTGTACGACACCAAGAGCGGCGAGTTGGTTGCGGCAGGCACGTCGGAAATGTGTGCGGCAAAGTTAGGCTACAAGAGCGCAAACAGCTTTGCATCTGCGGTCGGGCACAGTATCAACGGCAGAAGCCGGCACAAGTCTAAAAGGTACACTTTTGTGAAAGAGTATATCCCGCGCAACGAGGTGGACAGCCTGCTGCCTGTACACCGTAAACGCAAAAATCCCGCCGGTGTTGGCGCACCGACGGGCTGCAAGGGATGATGGATTTTTGACGCACCCATTACCACAAATAATAACACAAAACAGAAGGTTTTACAAATGGCACTCATGAAAATTTACGACGGGCTGGAAAATCCGCCAAGGCTGCTGGAACAGCGCTCCGCACCGGCCCCGGCGGAGCTCATCCGGCAGGCGGACGCAATGTCCGACAAGGAACACGCGCAGGGGTATCCGCGCAATACTTACATCGTCTATAACAACGACGGCAGGATGATCTATCAGAGGTGGTGAATATTTATGCAAAGTAAAAAGTATGCATCCCGTCGGGAGCGCATCAAAGACCTGTCCAACAAGGCTGAGGGAATTTATCACTACATCGGCCCGCAGAATATGCTGTTCCGGCTTATCAACGCAGGAAATGAGCTGGCAAGTGAGATCAATCATGCAACAGCGTATTTCACCAGCTTCGCTCAGAACGGCACGATGTACGATGACGGCGCGGGCGGCAGCAGGTCTGTCATTGACTGCATTTATCGCAAAATCGGTCACCTGATGTGCGATATTGATATCATCCACGCCGCAGCCGGTGCGGAGATCATGCCCGAACCCTTTGAGAGTATTGACCGCTGCTATGGCATTGAGTACGCCGCACTGCTGCGTGAAGCAGTCATCAAGGGCCTGCCGGACAACTACAAGGGCCCTCAGCAGAACCCGAATGTTATCAGTCTTGTTAAACCGGGCGTTGCTTATGGACGCGGTTACACTCGGGACGAGTATGACGACGACTTTTTTTCCAGTTTTACCCGTGAAGAAGAAGCCCGCGACCGCAGGATCGTGTTCCACTGCACAAAGTCCAATCTGGATGCGATCAAGCGTTATGCACATATCATCGATGTAAAGTATACAGAGGAGGAAATTCATCATGCCTGAAAACGAGATCAAGAAAGCACCCGTTGAGCAGCTTCAGCCGAAAGTCGTACCGGAGACCGTTCTCCCCGCCGCGCCTGCAGCACCGGCTCAGCGTCCGCAGAGTTATGCTGAAAAAGTGCAGGGTCTGACTGCAGACGAACGCATCTGGCAGCTGGCAAAATCCAAGGCCGTCGCTATGGCGAATCTGCCGGACGGAATGATTCCGCAGACCTATGCCGGAAACGTTGGTGCCTGCGCCATCGCCTGTGATATGGCTCAGCGCATGGGCGTGTCGTATCTGTTTGTGATGCAGAATCTTTACGTTGTGCATGGCCAGCCCACCTGGAGCGGCAAGAGCTGCAAGGCTCTGATCGACAACAGCGGTGAGTTTGCAGGCCGCACCCGCTACCGCATGGAGGGTCAGGAGGGCACCGACAGTTGGGGCTGTCGTCTGATTGGCGTGGACAAGCTCACCGGCGAAAAGGTCGAAGGCCCGAAGGTCACGGTCAAGATGGCAAAAGACGCTGGATGGTGGAACAAAAACGGAAGCTACTGGCCCAAGATGACCGAGGTGATGCTCAAGTACCGCGCTGCGGCCTACTTTGCCCGTGCTGAGTGCCCGGAAGTGCTGATGGGCGCAAATGTCGATTACGAGTCTGGCACCGGTGACAGTGCCGAGGACGAGGTGAACGTTCATGCTTAACGTCGTCGCAATCATGGGCCGTCTGGTGGCCGACCCGGAACTCAAGACCACCCAGCAGGGCACCAGTGTGTGCACCTTCCGCATCGCCTGTGACCGGAACCGTGCGGCCAAAGGCGAGGAGCGCAAGGCCGATTTTATCGACGTGGTGGCATGGCGGCAGACGGCGGAGTTTATCTGCAAATATTTTCAGAAGGGCAGTCTGATCGCCATTGAAGGCAGTCTTCAGACCCGCCAGTATCAGGACAAGA
>CAVIXY010000141.1:0-4354 GCA_963646665.1 Bacteroides sp. CAG:545 | reverse complement strand
AAGACCACCCGTCCCTTCCTGCGCAGCCGCGAGTTCTGGTGGCAGGAAGGCCACACCATCCACGAGACTGCCGCCGAAGCCGAGGCTGAGACCCAGCAGCAGCTGAACTGCTACGCAGACGTCTGCGAGCAGGATCTGGCCATTCCCGTGGTGAGGGGCCGCAAGACCGACAAGGAAAAGTTTGCCGGTGCCGAGGCTACCTACACCATCGAGGCCATGATGAAGGACGGCAAGGCCCTGCAGAGCGGCACCAGCCACTACTTTGGCGATAAGTTCAGCAAGGCCTATGACGTGACCTTTACCGGCCGCGACAACCAGCTGCATCATCCGTTCCAGACCAGCTGGGGTGCATCCACCCGCCTGGTGGGTGCCATCATCATGACCCACGGCGATGACGATGGCCTGATTCTGCCCCCGGCAGTGGCCCCCATCCAGGTGGTCGTGGTGCCCATTGCTGCCCACAAGCCCGGCGTTTCCGAAAAGGCTGCCGAGCTGGCCGAGAAGATCAGCAAGTACGCCCGCGTGAAGCTGGACGACAGCGACAACGCCCCGGGCTGGAAATTTGCCCAGTGGGAAATGAAGGGGGTGCCCCTGCGCCTGGAGATCGGCCCCAAGGATCTGGAAAAGAACCAGTGCGTGCTGGTGCGCCGCGACACCCGCGAAAAGACCTTTGTGAGCCTGGACGAGCTGGAGACCGCGATCCCCGCTCAGCTGGAAGCTCTGCGCAGGGACCTGTACGAGCGCGCGCTGAAGAACCGTGAGGAGCGCACTTGGACGGCCACCACCATGGAGGAAGTCAAGGAGCTGGCCAAGGCAAACACCGGCTACATCAAGACCATGTGGTGCGGCGACCTGGCCTGCGAAATGAAGATGAAGGAAGAAGCTGGCCTGTCCAGCCGCTGTATGCCGTTTGAGCAGGAGCACCTAAGTGATGTGTGCCCCTGCTGCGGCAAGCCTGCCCAGAAGATGGTTTACTGGGGCGTGGCATACTAAGCAGCCGCTTCCCTTTGCCGGATAAAAAACAACACCCGAAGCACAGCTGTGCTTCGGGTGTTGTTTTTTGTGTGTCGGGGGCAGAAAGCCGGAAAAAGGTACTTGACAGAAGTGTATTTACTGTATATACTGTACATGCACAGATGAACGGGAAGGGACGATGGTATGGAGCTGTTTATTGACAACAAGAGCGGCGCGCCCATCTATGATCAGATCTATACTCAGATCAAGGATCAGATCATTCAGGGCACTTTGCAGCCGGACGAGGCCATGCCTTCCATCCGGGGACTTGCGCGGGACTTGCGCATCAGCGTAATCACCACCAAGCGCGCCTATGATGAGCTGGAAAAAGAAGGCTTTTTGTACGCAGTACCGGCCAAGGGCTTTTTTGTGGCCCCCAAGAACACCGAGCTGCTGCGGGAAGAAAACCTGAAAAAAATTGAAGCGCACCTCACCGAGGCCGTGCGCCTGTCCGCGTCCTGCGGGCTGGGCAGAAGCGACCTGCAGGAGATGCTGGAACTGCTGTGGGAGGGCTGAGCCATGAACGCACTGGAACTGCAGAAACTGGAAAAACACTATAAGGATTTCACCCTCGGCCCGCTGGATCTGACCCTGCCCGGCGGCACCATCTGCGGCCTGATCGGCGAGAACGGCGCGGGCAAGAGCACCACCATCAAGCTGATCCTGGACATGGTCCGGCGGGACGGCGGAACGGTGACTGTTCTGGGTCGGGACAACCGCACCGACTTTGTGCGCACCAAAGAGGAGATCGGCGTGGTGCTGGGCAGCGATGGCATTCCGCAGTGCCTGAACGCTGTGGAGGTGGGCAAGGTGATGGCCGGCATCTACCGCAACTGGGACGCCGGTGCCTACACAGCGTTTTGCCGGAAATTTGACCTGCCGCCGGACAAAAAATATAAGGATTACTCCGCCGGAATGCAGAGGAAGCTGTGCATTGCGGTGGCACTTTCTCACCACGCAAAGCTGCTGCTGCTGGATGAAGCCACCAATGGGCTGGACCCGGTGGTGCGGGATGAAGTGGTGGATATCCTGCTGGATTTTGCCCGGGACGAAGAGCACTCCATTCTCATCTCCTCCCACATTGTCAGCGACCTGGAAAAGCTGTGCGACACCATTGCGTTCCTGCACAAGGGCAGGCTGCTGCTGTGCGAAGAGAAAGATGCTCTGCGGGAAGAATATGCCCTCTGGCACGGCAGCGCCGCCCAGCTGGCCGAGCTGGACGCCGGGGCGGTGTACAGCAAACGGGTAACGCCCTACGGGGCCGAGGCGCTGGTGCGCCGGGACGCCGTGCCTGCCGGGAGCAATCTCTCCCCGGTGAGCATTGAAGAGCTGTTTGTACTGATGGTGAAAGGGGAGTGTGCGGAATGAAAGGCTTGCTGCTGAAGGATGCTTATCAGATATGGCACTATGCCAAAGGCGTCATTGTGGCCACAGTGGTCATGATGGGTGCAGGCGTGGTTACCATCATGGACGGTGCCAATTTCTTTATTGTATATGCGGGCTTTCTGATGGGCATGATGCCCATGACCCTGCTGGCCTATGATCAGGCCAGCAAATTCAACGAATACAGCGCCGTGCTCCCGGTGACGAAAGAACAGCTGGTGGGCGGTAAATACATCATTGGCCTGTGCGGGCTGGTGCTGGCAGAACTCTTTGCCGCCGCAGCCCTTGGCGTGGCAAGTCTGCACTGGACGGCTGTGGACCGTGCGTTTGTGGTTTCCACGCTGGTGCAGGTGGGCATCACAACGCTGCTGAACAGTGCCATCCTGCTGCCGCTGAATTACCGTTTTGGCTACGAAAAGGCAAAATATGCGTTTTATCTTATGGTCGGCCTGGTTGCGGCCCTGATGGGGTTTGGCGTGTCCTCCAATGAGGACGGCCTGGCCCGGAACCTTCTGCCGTATGGCGTTCCGCCGCTGGCACTGTTGGGCGTTGCGGTGGTCGTGCTGGTGCTGTACGCGCTCTCGTGGCGGCTGTCGGTGGCCTGGTACGGAAAGGCGGAACAGTAACATGACGTTCAAGAAAAGTCAGGCTGTCGGTTTGTTGTTCGGCGCAGCCATGGGCATCCTGTTCTGTGTGATGCTGGGCACGCCCGGCCTTGCCGTGCTGGCTCCCTTTACGCTTCTGGGGATGCAGATGTTCAAACATCTGGACGAGGACAAGCCGGACGATTACAAATAATGGTACAAAAAACAGCGTCCCTGCCGGGAAAATTCCATCGGCAGGGACGCTGTTGTGTTTATAAGTTATTCCTCGGTTTCTTCTTCATCCGGGTCCAGCTCGATGGTGAACACGGCCTTTTTCAGCTTGCCGCAGCCCTGTGCTTTCAGGCCGGATTTATACGGCTCCCCAGCCAGATACAGGGCAAAACGGCCCTCGCACAGCATACCGGCAATGCTGGTGCCGGCAGTGCCCACGGTGGTATCCGCGGCTTCATCGGTGGGTTTGGTGGGGGTCAGCTCGGCCAGGCTCACCTCAAACAGCTCGCTGCCGTCCAGGTCGGTTTCCAGCACGATGTGGGCATCGTGGCGCTGGAACAGCGCCTTGTCGGAGGTCTGGGGTGTGACGGTGCTTACGGTGACCACAGCTTTTTCGCCGTCAATGCGGGTGCGCCCGGCGGGCAGGGTGGTAATGTCCCGGGCCATGATGTACTCAATGACGGTGTCCAGATTGTCGCTGACGCCCAGGTAATTGGGCAGGTTGTTCAGGGTATCGTAGATCATAAAAATGTTCCTCCACAAACGGCCTCGCCCTCTCCGTCACGTTCCGTGACACCTCTCCCAAAGGGAGAGGCTTTGGCAGAAACAGAAACTTTACCGGACTGCCAAAGGCTCCCACTTTGGGGGAGCTGCCGAACGAAGTGAGGCTGAGAGGGCGAGGAAGGTATCCTTTTATAAAGTGTTTACTCGGCGTCCTTCGGCTCGGTGACCAGCTCTTTGATGCTGGGAATCACGCCGCCCAGGTTCTGCAGCTCCGAAGGAATGATGATCTTGGTAGCCTTGCCATTGGCCACCTTGGCCAGAGCTTCCAGGCTGCGGATGGCCAGCACCTTGTCGCTGGGCATGGCTTCGTTCAGCAGGCGGATGGCATCGGCGTTGGCCTTCTGCACGGCCAGAATGGCCTGGGCTTCGCCTTCGGCTTCCAGAATGCGCTGCTGCTTGACGGCATCGGCCCGCAGGATGGCGGCTTCCTTTTCGCCTTCGGCGGCGGTAATGGCAGCCTGCTTTTCACCATCGGCCTTCAGGATGACGGCACGCTTTTCGCGCTCGGCCTTCATCTGCTTTTCCATGGCTTCCTGGATCTCCCGCGGGGGAATGATGTTCTTCACTTCCACGCGGTT
>CAVIXY010000140.1:0-4360 GCA_963646665.1 Bacteroides sp. CAG:545 | reverse complement strand
TCTAATTTCCGAAATTTTCTCAAATCACCTCTTGACTTTTATTAGCAGGTCTGTTGCGCAACTGCGCGCTGTATTTCTGACTTCTTTTTCAGTATACCATACTATGAGCGCCCACGCACGCAGAATGCAAAAATTTTACGGGCGCGGCTGTATTTATCTGCCTGCAGAAATGTGCTATACTGGAAAGCAGACAAGACCCCCGCATCCGGGCGTGAATGCAGGCCAAAGCAAAGCACCATCTGTATTATCACGTCATCAATCTACAATGAGGTGAGCATTTCATGAACATTCTTGTAATCGGCTGCGACCAGGTGGGCGCATCCCTCATCCGCGATCTGGAGCGCATCGGGCACGATATCTCCCTGATCGAAAAAGACCCCGAGCAGCTCAAGCGGCTGGACGCCTTTGACGACTACACCTTTAGCGGCACCGCCCTGGTGGGCGACCCCACCGACCCGGACGTGCTGCGCCGCGGCGGCGTGGACAACTGTGATGCCGTGGCCGCCGTGAGCGAGGACGACTCGCTGAACCTGATGGCGGCCCAGATCGCCAAGAACATCTTCCGGCGCGAAAAGGTGATCTGCCGCGTGTCCGACCCGCACCTGCAGATCCTGTACCACAAAGCCTATGGGCTGGAAACCATCTGCCCCACCGTGCTCACCGAACAGGCTGTGTTCCGGGCATTGGCCAAATAATGCAAGGAATTTCGGCCTTTTTTGAAATTCCGCTTTGTAGAATGAGGTAACGATATGAAAGTTTGTATTGCCGGCGGCGGCAAAGTGGGCATGTATCTGGCCCAGAGCCTGCTCACCCACCGCCACAAGGTGACCATCATTGAACCGCAGGAGGCCCTCTGCCGCACCTTGGCCGACACGCTGGACATTCCGGTGATCTGCGGCGACTCCGTGAGCTTTGACACCCTGCGCACCGCAGACGTGGCCAGCTGCGATGCCTTTGTGGCCGTGACCGGCTCGGACGAGGACAACCTGGTGGCCTGCCAGATCGCCAAGCGGGAGTTTGGCGTGGACCGCACCGTGGCCCGGGCCTCCAACCCCAAAAACCGGGAGCTGCTGCACACCCTGGGCGTGGACACCGTGGTGTGCGGCACCGACAACCTGAGCCACATTCTGGAACGGGAGATCGAGACCGACACCATCCGCCAGCTGCTCTCGCTGGGCGGCGGCACCGCCAGCCTGAACGAGATCCTGCTGCCGGAAAACTTCAAGTATGCCGGCAAGGCCATCATGGACATTCCCATTCCCGGGGACGCCATCCTGGTCAGCATCACCCGCGACACCGAGTTCATCATTCCTCACGGCAGCACCACCCTGCTGCCCTGGGACCGCATCCTCTGCCTGACCCAGGACGACACCCTGCATCTGCTGACGGATGCCTGGGGCCTGACCGACAAATGACCGAGCGGGAGCTGCTGCGCACGGCCCTGATCATCCCGCCCCGGGCGCAGGCCGTGCTCTGCCTGTGGGCCGCCGTGCCCGGGCTGCTGTGTGCGCCCTTTGTGTTCTGGCAGAGCGTGCCTGCCGGGGTGGTGTTCTGCCTGCTGTGGGCCGCCCTGACAGCCGCCCTGCGGCTGCGCGCCTGCAGCTTTGCAGCGGCCCTTACCCCACAGCACCTTACGGTGTATGCGGGCATTGCCTTTCCGGTGTTCCGGCAGGTGCCGCGCCGTGCCATAACCGGCGTGCAGCTGCTGCGCACTCCGCTGCTGTGGCTGGCCGGGGCCAGTGTGCTGGTGGTGCGCACGCCCGGCACCCTGCTGGTGCTGCCCGGCGTGCCCGCCCCGCAGGCCGATGCTCTGGCCGCCCTGCTGACGGAGGGCTGTGCATGACCGAAAAGCGTTTTCATCCCTTTGCTGCGCTGCACATTCTGCGCAAGACCATTCTGCTGTATCTGCTGCCGCTGGTACAGGTGCTGTTTGCCCGCAACTGGGCCGCCCTGCAGGCGGCGCTGCGGCAGGATCTGGCCCTGTTTGCCCTGCTGTGCGCCGTGAGCTGGACCGTGCTGCGGGCCAGCCGCTGGCAGGTGGATGCCGCCGGCAATGTGCGGGTGTACTGGCGGCTGGGTGTCCGGCTGGACCGCACCCTGCGGGCAGACGCCCTGGCCGCACTGACCATCGACCGCCCGCTGCTGTACCGCCTTGCCGATGCCAGCCGGGTGCGGCTGTACCCAGCCGGGCAGGCCAGACCCCTGACCCTTTACCTGACCCAGCCGGATGCCGACTGGCTGGCCGACCAGCTTTTGCCGGTGCAGCAGCCGGTGGTGCACCGCCCCCGGGGCGGCGAAAAGCTGGCCTTTGCGGTGCTGGGGGCCAACGGCCTTTCCACACTGGCACTGCTGGCGCTGGCACTGCGGCAGAGCCGCTCCTACGTGCCGGATGCCCAGACCCTTGCCTTTGCGCACCTGAGCCATCTGGCCGCACTGGCGGCGCGCTGGCTGCCCCTGGGCACGGCCTGGCTGCTGGTGCTGGGCGGCGTGCTGCTATGCATCAGCCTGGCCCGCAGCGCGGCGCAGGCGGTGCACTACACCGTGTGGCGCACCGACACCCAGCTGGGCAGCCGGGGCGGCCTGCTGACCCGGTACGAGGTGCGGCTGGCACGGGCACACCTGAACTATGCCGATGTGCGCCGCTCCCCCGCCACCTGGGCGCTGCATTACAGCCCGGTGTTTGTCACCGCAGGCTGCTGCACCCCGGAGCTGCCGCTGTTTGTCTGGCGCGAAGGCACCCCGCTGCTGCAGGAGCTTTTGCCCGGCATGGCGCTGCCGTCTGCCGCCCGCGCGGACACCGCCCGCCGCAGCAAGATCTTTTTTCTGCCGTCCGGGCTGGTCTGCGGGCTGTTTTTGCTGCTGACGGTGCTTTCCTGCACCACACTGCCCGCCCTGACGGTGCCGCTGCTGCTGCTCACCGGCCTGGCCGCCGCTTTTGTGGGGGCTGCCTGGGTCGGCTACCGGACCGAAGGGGTCTGGCAGAAGAGCGGGCCGCTGGCTCTGCGCTGCCAGCACGGCTTCCACCTGCACTGCATCTGCGTGTTCCACCCGGATACCTGCATCACGGTGCAGCAGTCGCCCTGGGCCGCAGCAGCACGGCGCGCCAACCTGATCCTGGCCTTTCCGGGCAGGCTGAAGCAGAAGGTGCGCAGCGTGCCCCTGGCAGACCTTGCATTTCTGGAACAATAGAAGTATAATGCAAGCCGCCCGGTGTGCGCGTTTCGGACACCGGGCGGCTTTTGCAACGTTTGGAACACCAAAAGGAGACTTTTTCTGTGATAAAAACCGTTTTATTTGATCTGGACGGCACCCTGCTGAACACCATTGACGACCTGGCCGATGCTGGAAACTGGGTCTGCATCCAGCACGACTGGCCCACGTTTTCGGTGGAACAGTTCAAGCACATGGTGGGCAACGGCATTCCCAAGCTGGTGGAGCGCTTTTCCCCGGAAGCAGACCGCACGCCGGAACAGCTAGCCGCCACGCTGGCCGAGTTCACCGCCCGTTACGATGCCCACAAAGAGGACAAAACCGCCCCGTATCCGGGCATTCCGGCCCTGCTGGACACCCTGGGCGCCAACGGCATCCAGTGTGCGGTGTTCTCCAACAAGGCCGATGCCCTGTGCGGCAAGATCATTGCGCATTACTTTGGCACCGGGCGCTTTGACGCGGTGCGAGGCAGCCGCCCCGGCGTGCCCACCAAGCCTGACCCTGCCGGGCTGCACGCCCTGATGGCCGAGATCGGGGCCGACCCCGCCGCCACTCTGTTTGTGGGCGACAGCGATGTGGACATCCTCACCGGGCACAATGCTTCCCTGCCCGCCATGGGCGCGCTGTGGGGCTTCCGGGGCCGTGCCGAGCTGACCGCTGCCGGTGCCGATGCTCTGGCCGCCGTGCCGGAGGACATCTGGGCGTACATTCAGGAGCAGAACAAGTAAAACAAAAGCCACCCGCTGAGCGTGTCGTAACGGCACTTCAGCGGGTGGCTTTGTTCTAATCGGAGAAACGAGAAAAATGCGTTGAGCGAAGCGGCTAGCATTTTTCCGGTTCGACTTCTTCTTTGGGATTATTAAGGGCGAGCAGCCCTTAATTCGTGGCTCCAGCGCATCGAAATCGCTGGCACTTTTCTGGTTCTCTTTTGGTGTCAAAAGAGAACATTCTTTCACGGCAGCAACCCCTTTTGACATTCCTAGCCGTTGGGACCCGCGGGCTAACCAAAGCCCCACTGGGGCTTTGGTTACGGTGCTTGCGCACCGCCGCCCTGTTCGATTCCCGTACGGGTCAAAGTAAAAACGCCCTTGCGCGAATGCGCAAAGGCGTTTTTATGACCCGTACGGGAATCGAACCCATGTTACAGCCG
>CAVIXY010000139.1:0-4385 GCA_963646665.1 Bacteroides sp. CAG:545 | reverse complement strand
TTGGCGCTCACATATAGTACCACATTCAAGGGGCTTTGGCAAGTGTTTTCTGCAAGTTTTTTCGTCTTTTTTCGCATTTGTATACAAGAGCCAGTTTTTCACTGCAAACGCGCAGGGTTTTGGCTATATTTCATCATGCCTTCTTATTTATATATTGTTTTTCTGCGGTCTTTCCTTTTTGCCGGCCTGCAGGGGATTTCATACTGCCGGACCATTGCCGTGAACATTGTCAGAAAGCTGTCTTTTCCGGATGTCATGCAGCCCAGATGGATGGTATACGCGCCTTCCTCCGTATACAGCCACAGTCGTTTCCAGGTCATTCTGCCCTGCTTTTCTTCCAGAAGAGTCTCAACCTGCCGGATCTGATTCCACAAAAGTTCCCGTTTTCCCCGCAGCGGCGATTGAATCGTCAGCCCTTCCCGGGAATACCATACCTTTGTATTGCAGAACACAACCAGTGCAATGATGCCGGCCACACCGCTGACCGGCCCGAACCATAGGCTGAACCATTCAGAAGGGTCACTGTGCAGGAGCCTTTCCAGGAACAGCTCTCCGGCCCCGGACCCCAGCATGGCCAGATACACCACCAGCATCAGCACACCCATAACCGCCAGCAGATAATATTCTGCTCCATACCGCAGCACACACTTCTGCGGGTCCTCACCGCTCTGTGCCCGGTAATATTCCGCGGCACTGCCCGGGCTCTTTTGTTTGAGCACCGCACAGAAGGTTTCGTAGTTTACCATACCAATTCCCGCTGTAAGGATTTTGGTTCCATCCAGCAGGAAAAGCATGATCGCCTGGTCAAAGCTGCCTTTGATGGTTCCGATCTCGTTCCAGGAATAAACCTGCGGCGCGCGGAACGCCCGGTTGACCTGCAGCTTCTCCTCATCGAAATATACGCACTCTTCCGCCAGCATCCTGCCGCCCACGATGCAGACGATCAGGTTTCCCACTGCTGCGGCCACGCACAGCCCCCACATAAGCCTTGCGTCCTCGGGTGCGTCATCCAGCAGGTAGAGTACACCAAAAAACAGAACGACTGCCATTACCAGCACACCCAGCCCATACAGCACATACCGTTTGCCGGGCGGCTGGCACAGAATTGCCATGTCTTCCGGCACTTTTTGGAGCTGCCGCCGGTTCCTGCCCAGCATCCGGTACAGAAGGTTTGCTGCAAAGGCCAGGGCCAGTGTAAAACACAAATTGCTCATGTTCCATCCTCTCTGCCCCGGGCCGGTCCGTCCGATTGGTCCGGCATCCGGGACTGAACCGAGTATACCATACCGTCCGCCTTCCCCGCAAGAAAAAACCCCATACCCGGCACCGGAACGGTACAGGCATGGGGCTTGCAGCTTCTTCTTTTCAGGGTTCTTCCCGCTTCATCTGTTGCAGGGTCAGTCCGGCTGCCGCCGCCAGCATGGGCAGCAGCCCGATCAGGCCAATGGGCGTTGGCCCCAGCACCATATAATAAGCATCTGCCGGGTTTGTCAGCACCACAAACAGGCTTGCAACAGCGTTGAAGGCCCCATGCGCGATGGCCGGCACCCAGATGCAGCCCGTTTTTTCGTAGAGCCAATCCAGTAGGGTGTTCAGGGCAAAGCAGACCACACACCACACCGCAAGGCCCAGCACCGGGGCACCCAGATAGTGGGTGCCGTACTCATAGCCGGTAAGCAGCATGATGGGCCAGTGCCACACACCCCAGATAATGCCGCCCAGCAGGCGGGCATTGAGCAGGCCAAAGCGCTCTTTCAGTCCGGGCATCATATACCCGCGCCAGCCGGCTTCTTCGCCCACGGCAAACAGCATATTGATGGGCGGGGCCAGCGTGACAGCCAGCAGGCCGGTCTGCAGGAGATAGCTGCCTGCGGACATGCTCAGCTGCCCGCCGGAAGCAGTCGCCAGCCAGCTGCCGGAACGATCCAGCCGGGACGGAAACACTGCAAAGTACAGCACTGCCGCCAGCACCGTGAACACCGCCGGGCCGAACCAGGCCGCCAGCCAGTACCGTTTTTTGCCCCTCGGCTTCCAGCCGATGCCGGTAGACTGGTGCAGATATGCCTTCTTTGCCAACAGCGCCCCGGCCAGCGGGCAGAACATGCTCACGGCCAGCAGCGCCTGATACACCGCAGCATTGCCGTCCCGGATCAGCAGCAGGCTGGCGTACACCTGCAGCAGCCATGCCAGACCAAATGCTGCCAGGAAGTACAGCCGCAGGCCCCGTTTTTCTTTGGTGCTCATACAAACTTCACCGCCGTTCCGTAAGCAATGACCTCTGCCGCGCCCTGCATGACGCTGGCGGAGGCATAGCGCATTCCCACAATGGCATCCGCGCCCAGTTCCTCGGCGTTCTTCACCATGCGGCCGGTGGCGATCTGCCGGGCTTCGGTGAGCATCTCGGCATAGTCGGTCACCTCGCCGCCCACCAGTGTGCGGAAGCCCGCCATGATGTCGTGGCCAAAGTTGCGGCTCTGCACCGTGCTGCCCCGCACCACACCCAGGGCTTCCAGCTTTTTTCCGGGCACCTCGTTAATAGTTACGATAAGCATCTTCTTCTCCCTTTCCGATCTCTTCGATCCGGTCAAACAGCACTTTCAGCGTGCCCACAATGCACCCCGCCGGGATGCCGAACAGCACCACCAGCAGCGGCAGCGGCGGCAGCTCCCCGGTCGTGTAGAAGGCCCACGCCATTATGCCAATGCTCAGCAGCATGATCGCCACGAACAATCCGGCCCCTACCAGCGCCCCCTTGATGCGCTCGGCCCTGCGGTCTGTGTGTTCAATGTCCACAAAGGTCACCCCCTGTTCCTCCTTGGCGGCCAGACGCGCCAGCGTCTGCTCCACGTTCAGTTGATCGAGGCTGCCGGGTTCCTTTTGGAGCAGCGTGCAGAAGCTGACCGCTTCGTCCAGATCGGTGCGGCGGGTGTGCAGGCGTTCCAGCTGGCGGGCCATGCCCTCGGCCAGAGTGCACTGCCCTTCCAGCATGGCGCGGATCTCGGCCAGGGGCACATCCAGTTTGCGCAGCAGCTTGATGCGGCGCAGGCGCTCCACATCCGCCTGGGAATAGCTGCGGTAGCCGTTGCCCGGCTCACGGCTGGGGGTGATCAGCCCTTCCTCCTCATAAAAGCGGATATTCTTTTTGGTCACGCCCACAGCGGCTTCCACTTCGTTGATCTTCATGGTTCCGGCTCCTCCTTACACACCCAGCTTACACCTTCCAGAAAGGGGAAGGTCAAGCAGATTTTGCAAAAAAGCCTTTCTCAAGGCAGAGAAAGGCTTTTTATCTTATTGTTATCATATTAGAAATAGCACTTCACCTGGAAGCGATCCTCATTCTCCTTCTTCTGCTCCACCACAATGTGCTCATGGTTGAAGTCGAAGTGGACAGGAGTGCACAGCTCGGTGTTGCGGGTCAGGCGGAGCAGCTCCTGCACGCGCTTTTTCTCCTCGGGCACATAGAACAGGTAGCTCACGCCCTCTTTTTTGGCGCGGCCGGTGCGGCCGATGCGGTGGGTGTAATGTTCATTGTCGCTGGGCACATCATAGTTGATCACGGCATCCACGTCCGAAACATCAATGCCGCGGGCGGCCACATCCGTTGCCACCAGAATGGCCAGCTTGCCGTCCCGGAAGTTCTGCATGATCTGATTGCGCTCCTTCTGGGAGAGGTCGCCGTGCAGGCAGTCCACCGAGAAGCCCAGCCGTGCCAGCTGATTGGCCAGCGTAGCGGTGTTGAATTTGGTATCGCAGAACACCATCACCCGCTTGTAACCCTCGCCAATGATGATCTGAGCCAGATCGGACAGCTTGTTGCGGCCGGAGGTTTCCAGCATATACTGGGTGATCTTGGGCTGGCTCTCTTCTTTGGGCTGCACCGTGATCTCCTCGGCGTTGTGCTGGTACAGCCAGCCAATGTCCATCACCTCGCGGCTGATGGTGGCCGAGAACATGGACAGGGCCTTGCGGGCCTTCATCATCTCAATGATGTGGCGCACGTCCTTGTAAAAGCCCATGTTCAGCATCTCGTCCGCTTCGTCCAGCACGATCTGGGTCACATGGGAGATGTCGATGCTGTGATGCTTGTAGTGGTCCATCAGGCGGCCCGGGGTAGCCACCACGATCTGGCAGCCCTCGGCCAGGCGCTTTGCCTGCTTTTCCATGTTGGCACCGCCGTACACACAGGCCACCTGCACTTCCGGCATAAAATAGGTCAGGTTCGTCAGTTCCTCGGCGATCTGCTGGGCCAGCTCCCGGGTGGGGGCCATGATAACGGCCTGGGGGTATTTGTTTTCGGGCACGATGTGCTCCGCCACCGGAATGCCAAAGGCACAGGTCTTGCCGGTGCCGGTGGGAGCCTTGGCAATCACGTCATGCCCGGCCAG
>CAVIXY010000138.1:0-4444 GCA_963646665.1 Bacteroides sp. CAG:545 | reverse complement strand
CCTGGCTCCTGGCAAGGCTCAGGGCCGCCAGCAGGGTGTCGCGGTCTGCCGCTTTATCCTCGCCCAGGTCGATGAGAGCATCATAATCCGGCAGAACATCTGCATAGTTTTCCAGTTTGGTGTTCGCGTCTGCACGGCCCGTGTAAGAGGTCACCTTGGTTGCCTTCACGTCCAGCACATCCGTATCGTCCGGCAGCTTGGCAAGGCCGTCCAATGCCTTGGTGTAACCCGCCACGGCGGCATCGTTTTTGCCGAACAGGGCACTCAGGCGGGCGCAGGCATTGTAGACCTTGATCTTCAAGGCTTCCAGCATCTGCTCGGTGACGTCCGTGATCTTTTCCACGTCCACCTTGTCCAATGCCGTGGATGCGGCTTCGTAGTCGCTCAGGGCATCTTCGTTGGCGGTGGTCAGCTCGTTTACCTCGGCGCGGCCAATGTAGGCTTCTGCCTGGGTGTAGGGCTGCTCTTCGGTTTTCTCAATTGCCGTGGTATAGTCCGCCTTGGCGTCATCGTACTGTTTCAAACCGATGTAGGCTTCTGCACGGCCCATGTAGGCAGGAATGTTCTCCGGGTCCAGCTCAATGGCCTCGGTAAAGGACGCCACAGCTTCGGTGTAGTTCAGTTCGGTCAGGTATTTCTGGCCCAGGTCAATTTTTTCCTGTGCCTTGGCGGCCTTGCTGGTGCAGGCCGTAAACAGGGCAAGGGCCAGCAACAGCACAGCAAAAAGGCGCAGGCTTTTGGTTGTTTTTTGCATTTTGTTATTTTCCTCGATAGTCAATCAAAACACTTCCATAAGAACGAGAGAAGTGCACATGATATTGCTTCCCACTTTCGATTTTGATATTTTTTGTCTCCATTACAGTCTGTTCCGGCATATCGTTATAACTGCACTCATATGCCCAAACAGTCGTTCCCGCCGGAAGCACCAGCACCCAGCCATCCGTCAGGCTATACGATGCCTGGAATTTTTCGGTTCTTAACTCCTGCAGCGGCGCTGAGAGCTGTCCATAGAAAACATTTATGCCATTCGGCCCGCTTTCCTTGTCTTTTTTGAAGGTTTCAGTGATCAAAAAACTGGTTCCGCCAACGGAATAGGTAATTTTGCTTACTCTTTCTTCCGCGTAATAGCTTTCCTCGTTGAATCTTTCTCTGCAAATAGCAGTTTCTTTCTTCAGGAATCCACCTACTGGCGCATCATTTTCCCATTGGTAGAATGCTTTTGCCCACTCTTCATCGGTTCCGTTCAGAATGCCCCAGCAGCCTTCGCCCTCTCGCAGTTTGCCAGAATAGCCACCAGCATACACATACACAGTCTCTGCAAAGAAGTCCGAAACATCTTCTTTTGCGGGTTCCTCATTGTCATATGCTTTAAAAAATGCTTCTGTTTCTGTCAAATCTGCTGTTTCTTCCGGCCAGGTGATTTTCCCTCTGTAAACTGCAACCATCCGATTTGCAGAATGGTCATAATATCGAAGCTCAAAGCCGTTTGCGAGCAGTGTTTGGAAGTTTTTCTGATTTTTGATAACCAATCCCCGGATCGCTGCGTTTTCTTGCTCTTCGGCATTCTTCGCAATTCCATCCGGGTCAACATCTGTTTTTATAATATTGTAATTGCTGTCATAAAAATCGCCATCGTAAACCTGCGTAATATTGCACGATCCTTCTTTTTTCGTCCAGCTGGAAATATTCCATGTCCGCACATTCTCTACGCTTCCGGATGCCACCACTGCCGCCGCAATTTCATCGCCTTCCGGCACTTTATGCGATGCCATCCACTGGCTTGCCGCACCAAGGTCCTGCGTGGTACTGATGGCCCACAGGGCGGCATCCAGCACGCGGGTATGCTGTTCGGTCACGTCCTCGCCCAGGGCGGTCAGCTTTTCGTAGCTGGTCACTGCAGCATTATACAGGCCCAGCTTGGTGCACACTGCCGCACGGGCGTACAGAATCTTTTTCTTCAAAGCCGTGAGCACATCATCCTCGACCGGTTCCTTCTCGGCGATGTTCTCCGCTTCCAGCAATTCCTGCGCGGCTTTGTAGTCGCTTTCGGCGTCCTGCAGTTCCTCGGTCAGCTCGTTCACCTCGGCGCGGCCCACGTAAGCCTGTGCCTGGGTATAGGGCAGTTCGGCAGCTTTTTCAATCGCCGTGGTGTAGTCTGCCTTGGCTTCCGGGTACTGTTCCAAGCCCACATAGGCTTCCGCACGGCCCATGTAGGCGGGAATGCTGTCCGGGTCCAATTCGATGGCTTCCGTAAAAGATGCCACGGCCTCGGTGTAGTTCAGCTCGGTCAGGTACTTCCGGCCCAGCTCAATTTTCTCCTGTGCCTGTGCCGATTTGCTGACGCAGGCCGTGAGCAGGGCCAGCAGCAGCAACAGCACCGCCGCAAGACGCAGGGGGCGTTTGTGCACCGTTGTCATATTCCATTCCTCCCTCAGTAACTGTTCAGCGCCTGCTTGGCCTGCTGCTGCATCTGCGTGCGCACCTCGGCCGGAAGGTCGTTGAAATAGCTGAAGTCCATATCCTCATCCAGGTTCAGGTCCTCGTCCTGCAGTTCCTGCAGCATACTGTCCACGGTCTGCTTTTCCTCTGCCGTCATGCTGGACTCCATGGCCTGCAGCTGGGTACGGGCAGCCTGCGCTGCGTTTTTCTGGGCCAGCACCTCGTTTTTCATATCCTGTGCCGCCTGGGCAAAATCGCCGTTGGCCATATGGATCTCGCCCAGCAGGGCATATGCGCTGGTGGTGTAGGTAAACTCCGAAGCCGCATCGCTCATGCTGATCACCGTCTGCAGGTCCTGCACGGCGGCATCGTAGCTGCCCTGCCGCACGTAGGCGGTGGCACGGGCGTAATACAGGCTCTGCAGATTGGTGCGGGCGCTCTGGGCGTCCACGGCGCTTGCCTGGTTCATCAGCTCCGTGTAAAGCGCAATGGCTGAAGCATAATCGCCCTGGTCACGGTACTGTGCCGCCTGCTGCGATTTTTCCATATCCGGCAGGCGCTTGACCACCCCATCCAGCGTGAAGAGGTCCGGTTCCTTCTGCAGCATCTGCTGCACCTGATAGCGCAGTGCGATCTTGGTATAAACCAGGCCTTCCTGGTCACCATTCAGCGAAGCCAGCCCGGTCGTGATGTCGCTCTTCATGCTTTCCTTGTTGGCGCGCAGATACTCCACCGCCTGCTGCTGTTCCTCCGTCAGGGTGTAGTCCGCGTAGTCGTAGGCGGCCAGCAGGTCGTACAGGGTGCTGCAGTCGTTCATGTACTGTTCCAGATCGCCGTTCAAAGCGTCCACCCGGATGCGCATAAGGTGGGCTTCCAGCGTGGACTTGTTGGCCTGCCCATCGTAGAGGGCATCCACGGCGTCATATTCCGCCAGAGCCTCATCGTACAGGCCCAGCCGGATGCACAGCTGCGCGTAGGCGTTGAGGATCTTTGCCTTCAGTGCCGCAATGAGGTCTGCCGCAATGTTCTCCTTTTTGCCCACATCGTCACGGTCCAGCAGGGTCAGCGCTTCGGTATAGTCGCTCTTGGCGTCCTCCAGTGCGTCTGTTTTTTCGTTCACCTCGGCGCGGCCCGCGTAGGCTTCGGCCTGGGTGTAGGGCAGCTCGGCGGCCTTTTCAATGGCGGTGGTGTAGTCCGCCTTGGCTTCCGGGTACTGTGCCAGGCCCGCATATGCCTGTGCACGGCCCATGTAGGCTGGAATGCTGTCCGGGTCCAGCTGAATGGCTTCCGTAAAGGAGGCCACAGCCTCGGTATAATTCAGTTCGGTCAGGTACTTCTGGCCCAGCTCGATTTTTGCCGCTGCCGGGCTGGCCTTGGTGCCGCAGGCGGTAAAAAGCGCCAGCACCAAAACCACCGCCGCCAGAAGCCGGGCCAATCCGCAAGTTTTTTCCTGTCTTGCCTGTGCCATATGCAATCCCCTTCTGTCTTTTTTGTTATTCCGTCACAAAAGCCATTCCGTAATCGCCCTCATCCATCAGGTCCGCCGACTGGGTTGCCGGGCCGGAATAGCCCGTGCGGGAGTCGGTCATCACCGTGCCCTTGGGCACATAGATCCGCAGCCAGTTCGTAGACTCTTCTACCCGGATGATCGGATTGCTCAGTATGATCGTGCCAACCCGGTCCTGTGTCAGGAGCTGCAGCCCGGTATTTCCGGTTACCGCCGCGCCAAGGGCCATTGCCTGTTTGTACTCCTCTTTATATTTCAGGGAGTAAGTCACCTTGGTGCCGCCCACCTGGCAGCTGCCCGAAAGCGTGGCCGCATCCCACGTGACGCTCCAATTGTGCTTTTCGCCCAGCGGGACGGTGCTTTGGGTCGTTGTGGGCTGCGTCTGCTGTGCGGCCGGTTTCGGCTCTTCCTTCTGCTGGAAGCCGCCTTCCGGCTGGTCGTTCTTCCAGGTGTAGGTTTCGGCAGTCAGGTCGGTGCTGGCGGGGTTCAGGATGTACC
>CAVIXY010000137.1:0-4451 GCA_963646665.1 Bacteroides sp. CAG:545 | reverse complement strand
GCCCAGTGCGAGGACTGCCGCGAGGTGCTCAAGTGCGCAAAGTGCAGCGTGCCCATGGTCTACCACAAATCGGCCCACAAGCTGCTGTGTCACTACTGCGGCAGTCAGCTGGACCCGCCCCCCACCGTGTGCCCTGCCTGCGGCGGTAAGCTGCAGTACCGGGGCTTCGGCACCCAGAAGGCGGAAGAAGAACTGGCAAAATTGTTCCCGGACGCCCGGGTGCTGCGGATGGATCAGGACTCCACCGCTGCCAAGGACGCCCACGAAAAGCTGCTGGCAAAGTTTGCCCGCCACGAGTATGATATCATGGTGGGCACCCAGATGGTGGCCAAGGGATTGGATTTTGAGGATGTGACCCTGGTGGGAGTGCTGGGCATCGACTCCCTGTTGTTTGCCCAGGGCTTCCGCGCTTACGAAAACGTGTTCAGCCTGATCACCCAGGTGGTGGGCCGCAGCGGCCGGGCAAAAGACCCAGGTTATGCCATCATCCAGACCACTGACCCGGATAACCCGGTGCTCAACCTTGCAGCTGCGCAGGACTACGATGCCTTTTTTGAGCAGGAGATCGCCTACCGCAAGCTGGGGTTGTACCCGCCCTTCTGCGGGCTGTGTGTCATCGGCTTTGCCGGGCCGAAGGAAATCGAAGTGGCCCGGGCAGCAGCCCGCTTTTCCGCCCTGCTGGGGCAGCAGGCTGCCCTGCAGCCGGACCTGCCTCTGCGCGTACTGGGGCCGACCCCCGGCAGCATTGAAAAGATCAACGACAGCTACCGCTATAAGCTTACTGTCAAGTGCCGCAACAACCGCCGCTTCCGCGACCTGGTGCGCAGCACCCTGGAATTGTACGAAAAAGAAAAGCTCCCCTCCAAAGCCACCGTTGTGGTGGACCTGCATTCGGACGGGGAGATCTGAACCATGGAACGTAAAATGGATAAAATACGCATCAATGATATTTTGAATTTCAGCTCGGAAGAAATACCGGCGGTACGTGTGAAATTCAATATTTACAATGGCTGCGATGATCCCCTGGATCTTTACAAATCCGATCCGGATAAAGTAAATATCGACTGGTTTCTGTGGCGCGACCACCGCCGCTATTTCAGCACAGGGCAGACGGCAATCTGCTTTTTGAAAATCGGAAACGATGCGTGGCTCATGACCACCATCAAGAAGATCACCGGTGAAAAAGCGGTGGACGAAACAAAAGGCGGCGTGGGCTACGAGGCGCAGGAGATTGCCCGTTATCAGAAGTATTTCGGGCGGCTCGTGCTGCGGTATCATAACCCATGCCGTACAATGGGCCGTACCTATGCATCGGTAATGGACGAGCTGGAAGTTCTTGAAATTTTGAATGACCAGTTTACCGGAGAGGATTTTCCGGGCTATGAAAACGTGCGGCTGAGTTACCGGCAGCTGAAAAATGTGATTGACCGGCATCTTCCGGGGTGGATCGCGGCGCTGCAGAACCAAAAGGCCGTCTATCTGATCACGGACAACAAAACCGGAAAGCTCTATGTGGGGTCTGCCACATCGCAGACCGGAATGCTTCTCCAGCGATGGTCCAATTACATTGCAGACGGCCATGGCGGAAATGAAGCGTTGCGAGAACTTGTAAAGCAGCAGGGCTTTGACTACGTAAAAGAAAATTTTCAGTATTCCATCCTTGAAAATTATAATGCAAGAATGGATGACGAATATATTTTGAAACGCGAGTCCTGGTGGAAAGAAACACTTCGGACAAGAGAGTTCGGATACAACAAAAATTGAATGACTGATTGGGAGGTACCATAATGGCAATCCGCAATATTGTAAAAGAAGGCGACCCTATCCTGAACAAGGTCTGCCGCCCCGTAACCAACTTTGACGATCGTCTGGCTACTCTGCTGGACGACATGCACGAAACCATGATCGCTGCCGATGGTGTGGGCCTGGCCGGCCCGCAGGTGGGTATGCTGCGCCGTCTGTTCGTGGTGTGGGACACCACCGATGCGCCGGAAGAGATCCCGGCTGATTACGAGTATAAGTTCATCGACTTCATCAACCCTGAGATCCTGGCCGTGTCGGAGGAAGAGGAGACCGCCTACGAAGGTTGCCTGTCCTTCCCGGGGCACAACGGCGCAGTGACCCGCCCGGTGGCCGTCAAGGTGCGCGCACAGGACCGCCACGGCAACTGGTTTGAGCTGGAAGCAGAGGACCTGCTGGCCCGCTGCATCCAGCACGAGAACGACCATCTGGACGGCATTACCATCATGCAGTCCAGCGAATATTTCTACGAGGACACCGAGGAAGGCAAAAAGGCTGCCCGCGAAGCGAAAGGAAACAACTGAGATGCGCATTTTGTTCATGGGCACCCCGGACATTGCCGTCGAGTGCCTGAAAGCCCTGTATGCCGCCGGGCACGAGATCTGCGCGGTGTACACCCGGCGGGATAAACCTGTGGGCCGCAAGCAGGTGCTCACCGCACCCCCGGTCAAGGAAGTGGCCCTGGCCCACGGCACTCCGGTGTTCCAGCCCCGCACCCTGCGGGACGGCAGCGAGGACGCCAACATCCGTGCCCTGGCTCCGGAGCTGATCGTGGTGGTGGCCTACGGATGCATCCTGCCCAAGTCTGTGCTGGAAGCACCGAAGTACGGCTGCATCAACCTGCACGTTTCGCTGCTGCCCAAGTACCGCGGCAGTGCCCCGGTGCAGTGGGCGGTGCTGAACGGCGATGCCGAGACCGGCGTGTCCATCATGCAGATGGACGAGGGCCTGGACACCGGCGATGTGCTGCGCTGCGAGAAGATCGCTATTGACCCGGAAGAAACCAGCGGCGAGCTGTTTGACCGGGTGACGGCTGTGGGTGCCCGCGTGCTGTGCGAAGTGGTGCCTGCCATTGCTGCCGGTACCCTGAAGCCCCAGCCCCAGGACCATGAAAATGCCTGCCTGGCTCCCATGCTGAACAAGGAAATGGCCGAATTCAAACTGACGGAAACGGCTGACCACATCCATAACTGGGTGCGCGGCATGAACCCCTGGCCTGGCGCCTGGTTTGTGACGGCGGCGGGCAAAAAGCTGAAGGTGAACGAGTGCCGCGTTGCGGCTTCCCACGGGGAAGCACCCGGCACCGTTCTGGCAACCAAGCCCCTGACGGTGGCCTGTGCGGACGGCGGTATTCAGCTGCTGCAGGTGGTGCCGGAGGGCAAAAAGCCCATGGACGGCACGGCTTTTGCAGCCGGTCAGCGCCTGAAAACGGGGGATATTCTCTGATGGCGGCCAATCCGAGGGCGGCAGCCATTTCTGCGCTGGTGCGGCAGGAACAGGATGGTTTTTCCAACCTGATCCTGGATGCCGAACTCAAGCGCCAGAAACTGGAAGGCCGCGACAAAGCGTTTGCCAGCGCTATTTTTTATACGGTGCTGGAACACCGGGGCACGCTGGACTACATCCTGGAACAATTCCTGCCCAAAGGTCTGGCAAAGCTGGACGCACCCGTGCGGGAGATCCTGCGTTCGGCTCTGGCACAGGCCCGTTACATGCAGGTGCCGGTGTCGGCAGCGGTGAACGAAGCCGTCAAGCTGACCCGCAGCTTCAAAAAATCCAGTGCATCCGGCCTTGTCAACGCGGTGCTGCGCCGTGCCTGTGCCTACGATCTGAACACGGCTGTGTTTGCAGACGAGATCGAGCGCCTGATGGTGCTTGGTTCTGCAGGGCGGGATGTGGCGGAGTTTCTGCACCGGAACTATCCGGACGAGGCATTGGACATCCTGACCCATACCGCAGACGGCGGCCTGACCAGCCTGCGGGCAAACCCTCTCAAGGCCAGCGCCGCAGAGCTGTGTGAAAAGCTTGCCGCTCTTGGCGTGCGCGAAGTGCGGCAGGGAAGTGTCCCCGGCAGTGTGCTGGCCCGGTTCGAGGGCAGCCCGGCGGACAAGGAACTGTTCCGGCAGGGCTATTACCATGTGGAAGGGCAGGCCAGCCAGCTGGCGGCTCTCTGCGTGGAAGCCAAACCCGGCGAAACCGTATTGGACCTGTGTGCAGCCCCCGGCGGAAAGACCCTGCTGCTGGCGGAAGAAATGCAGGATACCGGCACCCTTTACAGCTGTGATGCCGCCGAAAACCGGGTGCAGCTCATTCGCACGGCTGTGGAGCGCATGGGATTTTCCTGTGTAAAAACGCTGTGCAATGATGCCACCCGGCCAAACCCGGCCCTGCCCATGGCAGACCGCATCCTGACGGATGTGCCCTGCAGCGGTCTGGGCATTCTGGCAAAAAAACCGGACCTGCGCTATAAAACGCTGGACCCGGCCCGGCAGGCTGAATTATTGGCTACCCAATCGGCCATTCTGGATACGGCGGCACAGCAGCTCAAGCCCGGCGGCAGGCTGGTGTATTCCACCTGCACCATGGAACCGGCGGAGAACCAGCAGCAGATCGCGGCCTTTCTGGCACGTCATCCGGAATTTTCGGTGGTG
>CAVIXY010000136.1:0-4477 GCA_963646665.1 Bacteroides sp. CAG:545 | reverse complement strand
CCTGCACCGCAAGGGCTTCTCGGTGATGATGGACGACTTCGGCAGCGGCTATTCTTCCCTGAACATGCTCAAGGATACCAATGTGGACGCCATCAAGCTGGACATGAAGCTGATCGACATGAACCAGCAGAACCGCAGCAAGGGTGTGCAGATCGTGGAGTCGGTGGTGAACATGGCCCACCGGCTGAACCTGCCCATCATTGCCGAGGGTGTGGAGACCCCGGAGCAGGTGTCCATGCTGCAGGCCGCCGACTGCCTGTATACCCAGGGCTACTATTTCTTCAAGCCCATGCCGGTGGAAAATGCCGAGCAGCTGCTGGCCCAGCCCAACAATGAGGATTACTGGGACATGCACCGCGACCTGATGCGCCGCGACCGCCGTGCGGCGGAAAACCCGGACGGCGAAAAGACCGCCCTGGCGCTGCAGGCATATCAGATCTTTACCGACAGCGTATTGGAGCTTTCGCTGCTCAACCTGGTCACCGGCGATTATCAGGTGGTCAAGCGGGACGCCCGCCTGCCCGGCTGTGACCTGCAGCAGGAAGAAGATTTTGCCGCCTTCTGTGACCGGCTGATCTCCGACAAGGTGGTGCACCCGGACGATGCCGAGCAGTTCCGCGAGTGGACCGATCTGGAAATGCTGCGGGACATCCTGTTCCACTCCCAGCAGCCGGAGTTCTATCGCTTCCGCAAGCTGGTGTCCAACAGCTTTACCTGGATCACCATGGAGGTGCTGCCCTGCCGCAACTGTTCGGCGCAGACCCCCTGGGCCACCGTGCTGATGCGTGCCAACGCACAGACCGACCAGCTCAGCGAGGAGCTGGACTTCTCCTACAGCCACGATACCCTTACCGGCCTGTACAACCGCAGCCAGTACGAGACCGACCTGCGGGACCTGCAGTATGCCAACTACGATTCCATGGTGTGCACCTACATTGATGTGGTGGGCCTGCACGAAGTGAACGATCACCTGGGCCACCACAGCGGCGACAACCTGCTGTGCACCATTGCCAACGCGGCCCGCAAGTTCTTTATCAGCAGCCGCATCTACCGCATTGGCGGGGACGAATTTGTGATCCTGACCCCCAACGCCCTGCCCTATGACGTGTGGGTCGCTTCCGACCGGATGCGCTCCTTCCTGAAAGAGAAGGACTGCGAGATCTCGGTGGGCATCCAGAACACCGCCAACCTGCACAAGCTGGACGAAGCCCTGAACAAGGCCGAAGCCGCCATGCGCCGCGACAAGCTGGCTTACTACGAGCGCAACGGCCGCGAGCGCCAGCTGCAGGGCCTGAACGAAAAGCTGGAGCGCTCCATGACCCAGAAGCAGGACGCCGAGCACTTCCTGCGGGTGCTGGCCCCCAAGTACCGGGGCGTGTACGTGGTGAACCTGCAGGAGGACACGGTGCGCAGCATCATCATTCCGGAATACTTCCAGAAAATTCTGGACACCTCCGGCGGCTCCTTCCGCGCTTCCATGGTCACCTACCGTGACACCTATGTCAATCCGGAATGCCGCGAAGCCTTCAATGCCATTTTTGATTACGACATGGTGCGCAGCGAGGTGCTGAACGGCAGCATGGCCGAGATCAACTACACCAAAAACGATGGCACCCATTTCCGCATCAAGGTCATGCCTTATTCCAGCAGCGGCACCCACATTGACGAGACCATCTGGATCTTCTCGGACGAGGATGCAACCCTTACCCCCCCCCCGAAACTGGCGAAATAAGCGTAAGAACGTAAAAATTAGTGAGAAATAAATATTAAAATAATTATTTCCGGCGTTTTTGCCGGGGTTTATTACAGCAAAAAAGAACCGTGTTCCGGCCGGAACACGGTTCTTTTTTGCTGTTCTGCACTCAGCCCCAGAGCTTTTCCGGGTACTGGCCCGCTGCTGTTTTGCGGGCAATGGCATCCACCACCAGGGGTTTGTCCTCCCGGTAGGTCACGCCGTACCATTTATCAGTGCTGCGCAGCACCTGGATCTTTGCCCTGCCTTCTTCGATCAGCTCGGTGACCACCAGCGGCAGGAAGTATTCGCACTTGAGCGGGTTGCCGGGCAGGTTTGCGGTGAGCCAGGCGGCAAAGCGGTTCTCCGCCTCGGTCAGAAAGCTCTTGCCAAAGCCCCACAGGTTCATGCTCACCGGGGTATCGCCGGGCAGGTCGGTCCAGCTTGCGCCGCCGTCCTCGGTGAAGTGTACGCCGTTTTCGTAGGGTTCAATGCGGGTGCGCTCGGTCACGCTGTGCAGGGTGCCGTCCGGGTTGGTCCGGCACACACCGCGGGCCACGCTGCCGTTTTCCGATACGGTATTCTTGAGCAGGTAGCTCACCATGCAGTACTGGTAAAAATCGCCGTCCTCGTGGGTGGACAGGTAGTCGTACATCACCTTGAAGGCTTCCGGGCCATAGTAGTCGTCCGCGTTGATCACCGCAAAGGGGCCGTCAATCAGGTCCTTTGCCGCCAGCACGGCGTGGCAGGTGCCCCAGGGCTTTACACGCCCTTCGGGAATGGCAAAGCCTGCGGGCAGCTCGTCCAGCTGCTGGAAGGCGTATTTCACTTCCATCACCTTGGCCACACGGTCGCCGATGGCCGCCTTGAAGGCGTCCTCGATCTCGTGCTTGATCACAAAGATCACGGTGTCAAAGCCCGCGCGGTGCGCATCGTAAATGGAATAATCCATAATCACCTGGCCGTTGGGGCCTACCGGGTCGATCTGCTTCATGCCGCCGTAGCGGCTGCCCATGCCGGCCGCCATAACCACCAGTACCGGTTTGTTCATGCTGTATCTCCTCCTGTTGCTCTGCGCCTGCGGGGGCAGAGATCGTTCGGCTACATTATACACCCGTTTGCACGGCACGGCAAGAACAGGCCCCGCTTTTGCACGGAAATCAATTTTCCGAATGAAGGCTTCCCCCGGAAGGGACAGATTCTCCCCGCGCCGGGGAGAAATGTCACCGAAGGTGACAAAGAGGGGAACAGCTGTCACCGCAGGTGACTGATGAGGGCGCAGGACAGCGGCATTTTGCCCTAAATACCCCTCATCCGGCGCTACGCGCCACCTTCCCCCCAAGGGGTGAAGGCTTTCGCTTTGGGTCAAGCTGCAAAAATTGATTTCCATGCCGCTTTTGCCGGAAGAGCTGCTTTGCAATTTTAAATTGCGTATTTTGTAAATTAAATCTTGTCAATCTCTTGTTTTTTGCTGGAAAGTATTGTATACTATAGCGGATGAACCGCAAGCTAAAATTGCGCTTCTGGCCTTTTTGTGGGCCAGTGCAAATACAACCCGTACATTCAACCATGTTTTTAACAAAAGGAGTTTCTCATGAACGAAGCCGTTACCAAGCGTTTTCTGCTGTACTTCCGCCTGATGCTGCTTGCCTGGATCCTGGTGGCCAATGCCGTGCTGCATGTGGTCGGCTTTGAGTACAGCTGGCTGATCTTCCTCAGCAACATCATGCTGTTTACCATGGAAGGCGACATCAAGGACCGCTTTGTGGCGGTGGAAGTGGGCGGCCTGGTGGGCCTGGCCTTTACCGTGGCAGCCCTGCTGGCCATCACGGCGCTTACCCCGGTGCTGGGCAGCTTCTTCGGCTTCCTCATTCCGCTGGCCGTTGTGCTGTTCATTCTGATCATCTTGCACCCCTACGCCCCCAAGGTGCTCAACAACGTGGGCTTTGCCTACCTGACCGTGGCCTGCATCGACACCCAGGCGTTTGCCTCTCACCTGCCGCTGTTCTTTGCCACCTACATCATCGGCTCGCTGGTGTTCAACGGCGTGTGCGTGCTGCTGATGAAACCCGCCAAGGCTCTGGCTGCAAAGAGTGTGGCAAAAGAAACCGCCTGATATCCCTCTCATCCATATAGTATAGTCCACAAGGCTCCCGCTCTGTTTCGTTCAGAGCGGGGGCCTTGTGGTTTTGTGCGGCGCTCCCCTGTTCCCAAAACAAACCCGCCCGCTCTGCAGCTCGGTCAATGAGCCGCAAAGCGGGCGGGAAAATCTTTTTATGGAGCGTTCAGAAAAATGCGCTTGTCAGCACTTACAGCTGGGGGCCGGCAGAAACCAGTGCCTTGCCGTGCTCGTTGCCTTCGTACTTTGCAAAGTTCTTGATGAAGCGGCCTGCCAGATCCTTTGCCTTCTCTTCCCACTGAGAAGCATCGGCATAGGTGTCGCGGGGATCCAGGATAGCGGGATCCACGCCGGGCAGAGCGGTGGGAACCTCGAAGTCGAAGTAGGGGATCTTCTTGGTGGGAGCCTCGTTGATGGCGCCGCTCAGGATGGCATCAATGATACCACGGGTATCCTTGATGGAGATGCGCTTGCCGGTGCCGTTCCAGCCGGTGTTCACCAGGTAAGCCTTTGCGCCGCTGGCCTGCATCTTCTTCACCAGTTCCTCAGCGTACTTGGTGGGATGCAGCTCCAGGAAGGCCTGGCCGAAGCATGCGGAGAAGGTGGGGGTGGGCTCGGTGATGCCG
>CAVIXY010000135.1:0-4491 GCA_963646665.1 Bacteroides sp. CAG:545 | reverse complement strand
GTGAACAAACAAAGATGCAACTGAAACCTGAAGAGATCTCCAAGATCATCCGTGCACAGATCAAGCATTACGAAAATGCCATTGAGCAGAGCGAGACCGGCACGGTGATCATGGTGGGCGATGGCATTGCCCGTGCCAGCGGCCTGGAAAAGTGCATGGCAGGCGAGCTGCTCCAGTTTGACAACGGCGAATACGGCATGGCACAGAACCTGGAAGAAAACACCGTTTCCATCGTTCTGCTTGGCTCGGACGCTGGCATCAAGGAAGGCAGCATCGTCAAGCGCACCGGCAAGGTGGTGTCCGTGCCGGTGGGCGAGGCCCTGATCGGCCGCGTGGTCAATGCACTGGGCCAGCCCATTGACGGCGCAGGCCCCATTGAGACCACCGAGTTCCGCGCCATTGAGAGCCGCGCTCCCGGCATCATCGAACGCCAGCCGGTCAAGGAGCCGCTGCAGACCGGTATCAAGGCCATCGACTCCATGATCCCTATCGGACGCGGCCAGCGTGAGCTGATCATCGGTGACCGCCAGACCGGCAAGACCACCATCGCTTCCGATACCATCATCAACCAGAAGGGCAAGGATGTGCTCTGCATTTACGTAGCCATCGGCCAGAAGCGCTCCACCGTGGCAAACCTGGTGCAGAGCCTGACCGAAGCCGGTGCCATGAGCTACACCATCGTGGTGTCGGCAACGGCATCGGAGCTGTCGCCCCTGCAGTATATCGCACCCTACTCCGGCTGTGCCATGGGCGAATACTTCATGCATCAGGGCAAGCACGTGCTGATCATCTACGATGACCTGTCCAAGCACGCGGTGGCTTACCGTGCCCTGTCCCTGCTGATCCGCCGCCCGCCGGGACGCGAAGCATACCCCGGTGATGTGTTCTATCTGCACTCCCGTCTGCTGGAGCGCGCGGCCAAGCTTTCCAATGAGCTGGGCGGCGGCAGCCTGACGGCTCTGCCCATCATCGAGACCCAGGCCGGTGACGTTTCGGCCTACATTCCCACCAACGTCATCTCCATCACAGACGGCCAGATCTTCCTGGAGACGGAGCTGTTCCACTCCGGCGTCATGCCAGCCGTCAACCCCGGTATTTCGGTGTCCCGTGTGGGCGGCAACGCCCAGATCAAGGCCATGAAGAAGGTAGCCGGTACCCTGAAGCTGATCTACTCCCAGTACCGCGAGCTGCAGAGCTTTGCACAGTTCGGTTCCGATCTGGACGCCGACACCAAGGCACGTCTGGCCCAGGGCGAACGCATTGTGGAAGTGCTCAAGCAGAACCGCTCGGCCCCCGTGCCGGTGGAAAAGCAGGTGGCCATCCTGTACGCGACCATTCACGACTACCTTGTCAAAGTCAAGGTGCCGGATGTGGCGGAGTACGAAAAAGGCCTGTACGAGTATCTGGACAATGACGCTGCCGGTGCCGCCGTCATGGAGACCATCCGCACCACCGGCAACCTGGACAAGGACACCGAGGAGCAGCTCAAAGCCGTGCTCACGGCCTATACCGATGGCTTTGTTAAGGCGCATTAAAGAGAGGAGGCATCCCGCATGGCTGGTTCCATGAAGGACATCAAGCTGCGCATCAAAAGCGTAGAGAGCACCATGCAGATCACCAAGGCGATGGAACTGGTGGCTTCCTCCAAAATGCGCCGTGCCAAGGAGCGGGTGGAGCACAGCCGCCCCTATTTTGAAACCCTGTACGAAACGCTGACCAAGATCGCAGCGGCAGATCCCCGCGCCCGCAACCCCTACCTGCGCCGTACTGAGATCAAAAAGACCCTGCTCATCGTCATTGCAGGTGACCGCGGCCTGGCCGGTGGATACAATTCCAACGTGCTCAAGCAGGCCGCACAGGAAACCGGTGATGTGGTGGTGCTGCCCATCGGCAAGCGCTCGGCAGAGTATTTTGTTCACCACGGGGCATCCCTGTTCACGCAGAAGGTGCTGCTGGCGGCGGACATTACGGTGGGCGAGTGCTTCCAGCTGTCCCGCCAGATCACGGAAGGGTACCTCAAGGGAGAGTACGATGCGGTGAAGATCTGCTACACCCGGTTCGATTCCATGATGACCCAGACGGCTGCCACCATGGAGGTGCTGCCCCTGACCATGGAGCCCACCGAACAGCAGAAGGCCGAAGCCCGCCGCAGCCAGATCTTGTATAAGCCCAGCAGCGAGGAAGTATTCAGCGCGATCATTCCGGAGTATGTGGCCGGTATCGTCTACGGTGCCGTGTGCGAAAGCGTGGCCAGTGAGCTGGCTGCCCGCCGCACCGCCATGGACGCCGCCACCAAGAACGCCGGGGAAATGATCGACCATCTCAACCTGTATTACAACCGTGCCCGTCAGGCTGCCATCACGCAGGAGATCACCGAGATCGTGGCTGGTGCGGAGATTTAAGTCGGCTCGCCCTCTCCGTCATTGCTTGCGCAATGCCACCTCTCCCAAAGGGAGAGGCCTTGGCAGTCCGTGCAAAGTTTCTGATTTCGCCAGAGGCTCCCCTTTGGGGGAGCTGGCGCGTCAGCGCCTGAGAGGGCGAGGACGTTGGCAATTTAGCATTTGCATTTTTGAAAGATAAGGAGTTGTAGCCTATGTCCGAAAAACATATCGGCAAGGTGATCCAGGTCATCGGCCCGGTGCTGGACATCCAGTTTGAGGATGGCCAGCTGCCGGAGCTGCTCAACGCCATTGAGATCGACAACCACGGCGAAAAGCTGGTGGTGGAGGTGGCGCAGCACACCGGCGATAATGTGGCGCGCTGCATTGCCATGAACAGCACCGATGGCCTGGTGCGCGGCACCGATGCCGTGGATACCGGCGAACCCATCAAGGTGCCGGTGGGCGACCAGTGCCTGGGCCGCGTGTTCAACCTGCTGGGCGAACCGGTGGATAACAAACCCGCCCCCACGCCGGAAGCTTACTGGCCCATTCACCGCCCGGCACCCAGCTACGAGGAGCAGCAGTCCACCACCGAGATCCTGGAAACCGGCATCAAGGTCGTTGACCTGATCTGCCCCTACGCAAAGGGCGGCAAGATCGGCCTGTTCGGCGGCGCCGGTGTCGGCAAGACCGTGCTAATCCAGGAACTGATCTATAACATCGCCACCGAGCACAACGGTTACTCGGTGTTCACCGGCGTTGGCGAGCGCACCCGCGAAGGCAACGACCTGTACGGCGAAATGACCGAGAGCGGCGTTATCAACAAGACGGCGCTGGTCTACGGCCAGATGAACGAGCCGCCGGGAGCCCGTATGCGCGTGGCCCTGTCCGGCCTGACCATGGCAGAGTACTTCCGCGATGTGAAGAACCAGGACGTACTGCTGTTCATTGACAACATCTTCCGCTTTACCCAGGCCGGTTCCGAGGTGTCGGCCCTGCTGGGCCGTATGCCCTCTGCCGTTGGCTACCAGCCCACGCTGGCCACCGAGATGGGTGCCCTGCAGGAGCGCATCACCTCCACCCGCAAGGGTTCCATCACCTCGGTGCAGGCTGTCTACGTTCCCGCCGATGACCTGACCGACCCGGCCCCTGCCACCACCTTTACCCATCTGGACGCTACCACGGTGCTGAGCCGTGACATCGCTTCCCAGGGCATTTATCCCGCTGTGGACCCGCTGGACTCTACCAGCCGCATCCTCAGCCCGGAGGTTGTGGGTCAGGAGCATTACGAGATCGCCCGCGCCGTGCAGAAAGTGCTGCAGCGCTACAAGGAGCTGCAGGACATCATTGCCATCATGGGTATGGATGAACTGAGCGAAGAGGACAAGCGCACCGTCAGCCGCGCCCGCAAGGTGCAGCGCTTCCTGAGCCAGAGCTTCCACGTGGCAGAACAGTTCACCGGTATGCCCGGCCAGTATGTGCCGCTCAAGGAGACCCTGCGCGGCTTCAAGATGATCCTGAACGGCGAGTGCGATGACCTGCCCGAGAGCGCCTTCCTGTTCGCGGGCACCATCGACGACGTGTTCGCAAAAGCGAAGAAAGGGTAAACCATGACGACCTTTCATCTGACGGTGGTCACGCCGGACGGCTGCGCCTTTGACGGCCAGGCCGAGCGGGTGGTCTGCCGCGCCATGGACGGCGACCTTGCCATTCTGGCAAAGCACGGCGACTACTGCACCGCGCTGGGCATGGGCGAGGCCCACATCGTGGATGCCGAAGGCCAGCGCCGCCGTGCTGCCTGCATGGGCGGCCTGCTCAGCGTGCTGGACGGAGAAGTGCGTCTGGTGGCTACCACCTGGGAGTGGGCAGAAGAGATCGACCAGGCCCGTGCCGAGGCCTCCAAGAAGCGTGCGGAAGAGATTCTGGCGCAGAAAAACCTTGATAAGCGCGATTATGAGCTGGCCCAGGCCCGCCTCAAGCGCGCGCTGGTGCGCACCTCCATCCACTGAATCAAACCATAAAAAGCCCGGTGCTTCCGCAGGAAGTGAACCGGTCCGTAAAAAGTAGACAATAGACAAAAAGCCTCCCCGTGTAGGATAATAGAACTGCA
>CAVIXY010000134.1:0-4508 GCA_963646665.1 Bacteroides sp. CAG:545 | reverse complement strand
CTGCATCCGCTGCGCTCAGGGTCACGCCGACAGCCAGCTCCACCAGCAGGCGCTTGCGGTAATCTTCCAGCACCAGTGCTTCATAGTCCTGCACATGGCTGATGGTGGGCACCGTCTCCGCCGCCGTCACGATCAGGGGCCGGAAATCTGCGCCCAGCATCCGCTCCAGGATCACGGCATCCACGTTGTGGCCGCTGTCCAGCTGCAGCTTGATGGCCCCGAACAGCTTCCGGTACGGGCCATCCTCGAACATGGCCGGTGTCAGGCGCTCCACGGTGGCCCTGCAGGCCGCCGGGTCCAGGATGGCAGCGCCGATCACTGCCAGCTGGTGCTGCTGCACCGTGGTGATCTTGCCTGCACTCATGCGCCCGCACCTCCCAGCAGATCCGCAAGGGTCATATCCCGGGTGATTTTGCGGGGCTTATCCGGCGCAGGCTGCGCAGTATGTACCGCCGGTGCCTTGTCTACAAAATCCTTGACGGCAAACACCCCCGTCCAGCCGTTTTCGATGCTCTGATTCAGCATGGCAATGGCATACCCGGTGCGGTCCTGCACGCCCGCTTCATCCGCCAGCCGTTTGATGGACCGGCAGATCTTCTTTGCCACCAACGGCGTCCACAGCTTTTTCTTGTCCTTCCTGGCCAATTCGCGCCGGTGCTGGTCAAAATCCATCAGGGCCTCATACAGCCCGCCCGGGCCGCCGCGGGAGAATTCGGCAAAGACATCCGCCACGGTCAGCCCGTCCGGCTCCGCGCGCGCCCCTGCGCGGGGTTTATTATTATTAGCTTTCTCTATTTCTTTCTTGGGTGCACATTCTGCACCGGTAGAAGTGCACTTTCTGCACCTGTCGGAGTGCACATTCTGCACCGGTGCATTTTCTGCACTGGTGCACTTTTTGCACCCATCCTCTGCAGCAGGGTCCGCAGCAGGACGCAGCGCATCCGCGGCAGGACGCAGTGCGGCATACCGGTTTGTGGGCCTGCCGTTTACCGGTTCCGTCCACTTGCGGACCAGGCCGTCCTTTTCCAGCTCGGCCAGCAGATTCAGCACAGCCCGCTTGCTCAGCCGGAAGTAATCCATGATGTAGCTGACCGACCCGTAAAAGCAGGACTGCTCGTCCTGCGAAAAGCCCCAGATCAGGGCGTAGATCAGCAGCTTGTTGCCGTTGAGGTTATAGTCCTGCACCATCCACGGCTGCATGACCACGTATCCGTCTTTTCTCATCCTGTTTGCCCTCCCGGTCAGAACGGCAGATCTTCGCTGTCGTCAATTACGGCAAAGTCGTCCGTGCCGCTGTATGCGGCTTCCGGGGCCGCCTCTGCCTGCCGGGCCG
This sequence comes from Bacteroides sp. CAG:545, assembly GCA_963646665.1. Taxonomy (GTDB): domain Bacteria; phylum Bacillota; class Clostridia; order Oscillospirales; family Ruminococcaceae; genus Faecalibacterium. The sequence goes on along the minus strand of CAVIXY010000134.1, from coordinate 3,175 downwards.
TGTTCTCCGCAGGCTTTGCACCGGCGCTCTTGCTCCCGGCAAAATGAACGTTCTCCGCCACGATCTCAAAGGCGGTGCGGCTGCTGCCGCTCTTGTCCTGGTAATTACGGGTCTGGATGCGGCCATCAATGGCGATCAGACTGCCCTTCTGGAAATACCGGCACACAAAGTCTGCCTGGGCGCGCCAGGCCACAATGTCGATGAAATCTGCCTGCCGCTGCTCGCCCTGACGGACAAAGCTGCGGTCACAGGCAATGCGGAACCGGCAGACATTCACGCCCGCCGGGGTGGTACGGAGTTCCGGGTCCGCCACCAGGCGGCCCATGATTGCTGCAGTATTAAGCATTGCGATAGTCCTTTCCGACAGCGGCCATCCACGCAGCGTGTGCGCCGGGGCCGTTCTGTTCTTCATAGTGTTCTTGTGCAGCGGCCTTCAGCGCGCACGCAAGGCCTGCATCAAAATGCGCCGAAAAGCCCGGCTCGTTGTGGTGCCTGTGGCACAGCCAGACTTTCAATCCATGTTTTTCTGAAAACGGCCGCAGCGGGCCGGGCAGGATGTGGTGTTCTTCCAGCCCGCCGGTGGTCCTTACGTTGTACCACCGGCGGCAGACATAGCACTCTTTTTGTGCCTGAATCATGCTCTTGGCCATTCACAGCTCCTTCCATTCCTGCCAATAGGCAGTTACCATAGGGTCATTCACGCCCATCTCAGCCAGGCGGTCAAAGATCCCGTCAATCAGGTTTTTCATTTCTGCTTTGGAAAAGGTGCTGCTGCCCTGGGTGCACTTGACCGTGCAGCGGTTGCCGTCCAGGATCTCCACCACATGCACAAGGCGGTAGCAGTTGCGCAGGATGCTCAGCGCCCCCGCCGGGACTTCCAGATAGTCCACCCTGGCCCCGTATTTTTTCAGCATATCCAGGTAGCACTCTTCCGGGGTCACGCCGCCGGTGCGCCCGGCGTTGTAATGGTCCGCCATGATGGTCAGCAGCGCCCACATGAGGCGGTTCTGGGCCGTTGTGCGCCCCTTGCGCTCCGGCTCAAGGGTCACGGTCAGATGCAGCGGCTGCCCATGGGCCAGATCGTCCAGGCGCTGCAGGAGCTGTGTTTCCACAAATTCCGCAGAGCTTTCCACCTGTACCTGCCGGGCAGCCGGATCATACACCACCGGCAGCCGGCCGATTACTTTTCCCATGTGATCTTGCGGCCGTCCTTGTCCGTAAACTGCACACTGAGGATCTCGCCGGTGTCGGGACTGCGCAGGAACTTGTCCACTTTCAGCGTGGTGCCCAGCTTGTACCCCGCCAGCTGGGGCGGGTCGCTGGGCTTGCGGCCGGGCTTCTGGACGCCCACAATGGCCACCTGATCGGCCCGCAGCACAATGGACGGCAGCGCCAGCACATCGCTGCCTGCACCCCACAGGTCCGCTGCCGCCAGAAAGCTGGTCTCTTCTTTCCAGCGCTCCGGGCTGCCCGGGTGCTTGCCCTCCAGCGCAGCGGCATCCTTGAAGCAGTAGTCGTTCATGTACGGGTTGAACACGCCCACCGCGCACCAAAGGCGGCCATCCGCAAAATAACGGCGCTCGGCCCAGCCCAAAGGGCCGAAGGTCTCGTTCAGGATGCTCCGCACCGCCGCTGGGCCGGGCATGACAAAAAGCTTTACCGCATCCTTGGAGATCTCCCGGACGATCACCACCGCTTCTGCGGGGTGCATCTGGCGCGGTTTGGGGCATTCCAGGGGAAACTGTGCCGCCTGCGCCGCCGGGCGTTCCTGTGCGCTCTGCGGGGCCTTGCGGCGGGTGGTTGATTTGGTTGCTGCCATTCGATATCACTTCTTTCTGTGTTTTGTACACTGGCAGCGGCTTTTGTTTTACCTCCTGCCGCCATGGGAGGGTAAGGGGGAGAACGCACTGCTGAGTCAGTCCTCCTTAAGCAGTACGATGTCGGTAATGGAGTTGTACAGGTAGTGCCGCCCGCCGCGCAGATACTCCAGATGCTGCAGCAGCATTTCCAGTGCATACAGTGCAGGCGGCGGATCTTTGCCTTTCAGGTGGAACTCCATCCAATGGATCAGCTGACTGTAATGCAGATCGGCGATGCGCAGGGTGGCAGCGGTGCGGAACTTGTGTCCGTGATCGTCTGCGGCATAATAAATCACGCCTACGTATTGCAGCTGGTCCGGATCTGTGTTAAAATCTGAGATGGATTCTTTGGCGTTGAGCTTGTCCGTGTTGGCGCACGGGCAGGCTCTTTCTTTTTGGCCGGTCATAAGCCAAACAGCTTTGAGAGAAAAGCCGCCTCCCTGCCGGTAAATTCTTCTTTGCGGTCGGAGGCATTCATTTTGTAGCGGGCTGTAATGGCAGCTTTCATGTCATTTGCAAACGCTCCTGCTGCCTCCTGCAACTGTGCGTCCGACAGACCCGGCACAAGAATGTCCACCAGCGTTTCGACTGTGGCCACCGTAAGCAGCATGAGACCGTCTGATTTTTTTCCTTTTCCGGTAAAACTGACCGCAAGATTATCTCCGAGCTTTTCAATTACAATTTTCATGTTTTTCCTCCCTTTCTCATGCGCCCCGCCGGGCATTTTCTTTCTGGCTTTCGGTCATGGTCAGGTCGCTGCACTGCTTTTCTGCGCTGCGCTTGTAGTGCTCACCGGCGGAAAGCATCCCGCTCACGCTCAGCAGCAGGCCAAAGCCCAGCGCGAACAGCACCCACGGTGCAGCTTTGACAGCCTCAGCTACTTTCCAGCCGCCCCACATGACAAGCAGGTGCACCATGCCGGTGTTCAGCCAGACCAGCACCCGCGCAGCACCTACACCGGCCAGAAATGCAATGCTGCAAATTTTAAGATACCTCTTCATTGTTCTCGTCCTCCCTGGTTTCCACGCGATCCAGAAGGTTGGCCGCGTTCGTCATAACAGAAATGAGATAGCCCGCCGGGTCATTTGATCCGGCTGCGAGGGCTGCCAGAAGGGCCACGCACAGCTTTGATGCCTCAAGCCCCACGCAATTGGTTTCAACCTGCGGGTTTCCATCGTCACCATACTGCACATGGAGGTACGGCTTGACTTTGCCGCACAGGCTGCCCTCTTCGCTGGCAGTGATTTTCATACAGGTCTCCTCGTATTATATAAGAGTAGTATTTATAGACCGCTCTCCAGCGGTATGCTACAATA
>CAVIXY010000133.1:0-4536 GCA_963646665.1 Bacteroides sp. CAG:545 | reverse complement strand
AGCATACCGCTGGAGAGCGGTCTATAAATACTACTCTTATATAATACGAGGAGGATCTTTGGATGAAGCATACGACCCTGATCCTGCACGAAACATTCCGCACCGGTACCGCAGAAGAGCGCCGCAGGCAGTTCCGGGCGGAGATGGAGCAGTATATCCTGCGGAACCTGGAAAACCCGCCGCAGCCCGGCACCTGACCGGCCTATGAGAGCTGCGATCTACTGCCGCCTGAGTAAGGAGGATGAGGAAAAGCACGGGGAGTCCGAAAGCATCCAGAACCAAAAATCCATGCTGATCGCCTATGCCCTGGAACAGGGAATGGAGATCTGCCAGATCTATTCCGATGAAGATTATTCCGGCATTGACCGGGAGCGCCCGGCGTTTAATGCGATGATACAAGCCGCAAGCGAACATAAGTTCGATGTGGTGCTGGCCAAAACACAGTCGCGCTTTACCCGCGATATGGAGCTGGTGGAAAAATACCTGCACGGAAAGTTTGCGGAGTGGGGCATCCGGTTCATTGCGGTGGTGGACCATGTGGACACCAACGATGCCGCAAACAAAAAATCGCGCCAGATCAATGGCCTGATCAACGAGTGGTATCTGGAGGACTTGTCCGCCAATGTTCGTTCGGTGCTGGACCACAAACGCCGGGAGGGGGTGTACATTGCTTCCTTTGCACTGTATGGCTACCGCAAGGACCCGGCTGCCCGGGGAAAGCTGCAGATCGACCCGGAAGCGGCTGCGGTGGTGCGGCGCGTCTATGCCATGGCCCTCAGCGGCATGGGAACGCGCAAAATTGCAAAAACACTGAACACAGAAGGGATGCCGAACCCCACTGCCTACCGGCGGGGTGAACAGGGCACGCAGGCTGCATTGTGGAGCAGCGCTGCGATCAGCTCGATGCTGCACAACCGCACCTACACCGGCAGCCTTGTGCAGGGGCGGCACAAAAAGGTGAGCTACAAAAGCCGGAAAACAGTCTGGCTGCCCAGGGAACAGTGGATCGTGGTGCCGGGCACCCACGAAGCCATCATTGCTCCGGAGACCTTTGATCAGGTGCAGAAACTGCTGGCAGGCCGCGCCCGCAGCGGGGCGGGGGGAAGCGTTCATCCGCTGGCACGCAAGGTGGTCTGCGGCTGCTGCGGGAGCGTGATGGAGCAGACCGGCCGCCCTGTCCGGGCCGATGGCACCCGGGCGCGGTACGTCCGCTGCCGACTGCACCAGCGCGCACCGGAGCGGTGCAGCAACCGCACCTGCACCAACCTGGACACCCTGCAGGAACTGGTGCTGCAGCGCATCCGGGCCTATGCAGCCAACTGGCTGGACCCGGATGCCATACCGCTGCCGGACCCGGAAGCCCCGGCCCACAGGCGGGAACAGGCTGTGCGGGAAGAACTGCGGCGGCTGGCCGGGGAAACAGCCCGGCGGCGCGCGGCTCTGCAGGAGCTGTACCTGGACAAAGCGTCCGGGCGGATCGGCGCTGAGCAGTTCTGGCAGATGAACCAGGCCTTTCAGCAGGAGATCGAACAGGCGGAACAGCGCATGAAAACGCTGCAGGCAGAGCCTGGCCTGCCCCGGGAAGCGGGCAGCGTCCGGCAGCTGCAGCAGAACCGGGCACGCGCCCTGGCCCGGGTGCCTGCCCTGACCCGGGAACTGGCCGTGCTGCTGGTGGACCGGGTGGTGGTGGGGCCAAAGGACCCGGCAACGGGCAGGCAGGAGGTTACGATCCTGTGGAATTTCTGAGCGGGCGGGTGGTTGGGCTGTTCTGCCCATCCCAGGTGGGGTAGACTTCGCTGGAAGCCACATTGGCGATATAATCCCGGAAGGATACCGTCACATTCCGCGCGGACGCTGCCGGTTTGCCCAGGTGCACGGTGATGTTTTTTGGAATGATCACCCGGCTCAGCACCCGGGGTACGCAGTTTTCCACCGGGTCCGGGCCGCTGCCGCCGTCTCCGGCAAACAGGGCGTGGGTGGGAATGACCACCGGGGCGTCCGGGATATCCCGGCCTTCGGCGGTATCGGGAATCATTTCGGGCTGCGCCAGGGTAACCTGCCCGGGAAAGATCTGCACCCCCTCAATGCGCACGGTGCGGTACCCGGCCTTGGCAGCGGTCAGGCTGCACACGGCGTAGGGACGCACGGCGGTGTTGCTCTCGTCCAGCGAGTAGGTGCAGGCCGGGGTGTCAATGGATACATCGGCGGCATTGCCCTCGCTGTTGGTGATGCGCTGCACGGTAAAGCCGTCCCCGCTCACGGTAAACACTACCCCTTCCACGGGGCTGGACTGCCGGGCGGCAAAGGCTTGCAGACGAAGAATTCCGGTCGTTGTCATGGGCTTGCTCCTTTTTTCTGAGAATGGTTGGTTCTCCCACAGCGTATTCCGCCGCTGCCCGCTGTGTGAATGAGGGCTTTCTTTTTGGGCGGCAGGAGTGTATACTGGAAACAGAAAATTCGGCCGGTGGATGCAGGAGCATCAGGAGCTTTCTCCTCGGACACGAATCGGGCCATTCCATCGCCCGCCCTATTGCCCTGCGGGCAACAGGGTCCCACCCCAGCGGACGGTCCTCGGAGAAACTCCTGATACACCTGCAGGAGCAGTGCTGGCTGAGATAAGAGTCGTAAAGGAGATATCAGCAATGCAGGCAACCATTCACAACGAATTCCTGACCCTGACGGTGGACACTCACGGTGCCGAAGCCGTCAGCGTGAAAAACGCAGCCGGAGAGGAAATGCTCTGGCAGGCCGACCCGGCTGTGTGGGCGCGTCATGCCCCTATTCTGTTCCCGTGGACGGGCAAACTGGCGGGCGGCGCGTTTGAGGCAAAGGGCAAAACCTGGAAGGGCGGCCAGCATGGCTTTGCCCGGGACCTGGAGCACACCCTGCTCAAGGCCGAGGGCGATACCATCCAGTTGGAACTGCGGGCCGATGATGCCCTCAAGGCAGAGCGCTTCCCCTTTGATTTTGTGCTTACCAGCACCTTCCGGCTGGACGGCAAAACCGTGCACCATACGCTGACGGTGCAGAACCCCGGCACCGAGGAGCTGCGCTTTGGCATCGGCTATCACCCGGCCTTCTGCATCCCCTTTGACAGCCAGCACACCACCAGCGACTATGAGTTCCGCTTTGACCAGCCGGAAAGCCCGGTGATCCTGGATGCCCGCCCGGCAGGCCTGCTGTCCGGCAAATGCTACTACCAGTGGAAGAACCAGCAGGCCATCCAGCTGGAGGACGATCTGTTCGACAACGACAGCTACTGCATGGCAGGCCTGCGCACCAAGACCCTGGGCATCTACGAAAAGGACACCGGCCGCCACATCGAATGCGATGTGGCCGATTTTCCCTATGCACTGATCTGGTCCACCCCGGTCAAGCCGCTGCGCTTTGTGTGCATTGAGCCGTGGCACAGCCTGCCGGCGGCACAGGACGACCCGCAGGCATGGAGCCAGCGCGCCGCTGCCGCCTGCCTGGCCCCCGGCGAAACATGGGCTACAACGCTGAGCACGACCTTTGCACGCTAACCCGCTTCCGTGGCCCTGCTCTCTGCAGAATGAAACACCCCGGCAAAGTCTGCGGACTCTGCCGGGGTGTTGTTCTGTTTGTTTTTTTGCAGGATCAGCGCGGGCTGTTCTTATTCGGGATGCACCGCCATGCGTACCACGCGGTGTAAAACACCAGTGCCAGCACGATGCCGGAGAAAAACAGCATGCTGAACAGGTAATAATCCGGAATGTAGCGCGGGCCGATGCTGCTGCAGCGCAGTGCGCCCAGCGTCTGCCGGGCAAACAGCAGCTCATACCCAAACGGCAGGATCATGCCCTGCCACCGTCTGGCATACCGCGCGCCCACGGCCTGCACCAGGGCCAGCACGGCCAGCAGCAGTAAAAACATCATCGGCTGCAAAAGCAAGGTGTCAAGTTTCATCGCGCGTTCCCTCCTTTTGCCGGGCAGCATACTGCTTTGCCCAGTATACCAATTCAAACACCAGCAGCTGCACCACCGGGGGCAGCCACAGGCAGAACAGCACCGGAAAGTCGATGCCCACCCGCAAAAGATCCGCGCAGGCATACCCTGCAAACAGTGCAAAAGCCATCGGGAGCAGCAGCCCCGCTGCCTGCTTTTGCAGCTTTGCGGCCAGCATTGCCTGAAGCAGGCCGCCTGCCAGTGCCAGAAAAAGCCATGTGCGCATCATTTGCAACCACCTCACTGTTCTGTTTCTGCTTTAAGAATAGCAAATCCGCCCGCCCTGTCAAGATGGAAGAACGCACAAACTCTTTCCCTGTTTTTTGCAGGGAATAACCAGAAAGGACCTGCTGCCAAATGGCAGCAGGTCCTTTCTCTCATGTTGCTTTCCTTAAAGTGCTTTGATCGCAGTTTTGATGCGCTCGGCAGCTACCTTGGTCTTTTCGGCATCGCCGAAGGCGGTCAGGCGGAAGTAGCCTTCGCCGCACTCGCCAAAGCCCACGCCGGGGGTGCCCACCACGCCGCAGTTCTCCAGCAGCCAGTCAAAGAACTCCCAGCTCTTCATGTTGC
>CAVIXY010000132.1:0-4681 GCA_963646665.1 Bacteroides sp. CAG:545 | reverse complement strand
GCAGCGCACCCACCAGCGTGAGGTGGACTGCCAGATGCAGGATGGGGTCATCCATGCCGGACAGCGTCCCTGCAATGATCACCACCTCGTTCAACGTTCTGATCCCGCTGGTCATCTGCCTGGTGACATCTTCGGTGCTGGGCATCCTGTTCAAGCTGGCAACCGGTTCCTACATCAACGAGTGGATCTATGCTGTTGTTCAGGCCCCGATGCAGGCCGTGTTCCAGAACCCCATCGGCGTTGTGCTGATCGTTGTCTTTTCTCAGCTGTTCTGGTTCCTGGGCATCCATGGCGGTCTGGTCATTTCTGCAATCCGTAACCCGCTGAATGTGGAAGCACTGGCCGCAAATGCCGCTGCCGCCGCCGCTGGCATGACCCCCAACCAGCCTGTTACCCGCGCATTCTGGATGAACTTCGTCAGCCCCGGCGGTGCTGGTATCTGTGTTTCTCTGATTTTCGCCATCCTGCTGTTCTCCAAGCGTGAAGATCACCGCGGCATTGCCAAGAGCTGCCTGCTGCCCGGTCTGCTGAGCATTTCCGAGCCGATCGTCTTTGGTCTGCCGCTGGTGCTGAACCCCATCTTTGCAATCCCCTTCATCCTGAACTCCGGCATTGCAACTGCTATTGGCATGTTCTTCTCCACCATTGGCTTCCTGCCCTGCAACACCATCGACATTCCCTTTGGTCTGCCCATCATCATTTCCGCAGCCGCCAGCCATGGCTGGCAGGGTGCCGTTGTGCAGGCGATCATTCTGGTGGTCTGCACCGCTACTTATGCACCGTTCGTTCTGATCGCCAACAAGATGGCAGAACGTGAAAAGGCAAAGCAGAGCGCGAACGAATAAGGAGAAACCATGAACCATAACGAGGCCAAAGCATTCCCCGAAGGGTTTCTGTGGGGCGGTGCAACTGCTGCAAACCAGTGCGAAGGCGGATGGGATGTAGACGGAAAAGGCGTTTCCTGCCCGGAAATGTGTACCAATGGCACCCGGACACAGCCCAAGCGGATCACGCGGGAACTGGACCCGAATGCACTGTACCCGACCCATACGGCAATCGACTTTTACCATCACTACAAAGAGGACATTGCCCTGTTTGCGGAGATGGGGTTCCGCTGCTATCGCTTCTCCATCAACTGGACCCGCATTTATCCGACCGGCTTTGAGAATGAGCCGAACGAAAAGGGCCTGGAATTCTACGACAAGGTCATTGATGAATGCCGCCGCTACGGGATTGAACCGCTGATCACCCTGAGCCATTATGAGCTGCCGTTTGCGATCTGCCAGAAGCTGAACGGCTGGGCAGGACGCGAAACCATTGATCTGTTCGTCAAGTATGCCGAAACGGTGTTCCGCCGCTATAAGGGCAAGGTGAAATACTGGCTGACCTTCAACGAGATCAACTGTGGTATGCTGCCCATCGGCAACTATATGAGCCTGGGCATCCTTCAGCCGGGCACGACCGACATCGACCATCAGGTGGATGTGCCGCAGGATCGTTTTCAGGGAATGCACCATCAGTTTGTGGCAAGCGCAATGGCGGTCAAGCTGGCGCATGAGATCGACCCCAATTACCGTGTGGGCTGCATGATCGCTTATATGCTGGCCTACCCGTATACCTGCAATCCGGCGGATATCGAGCTGGCACGCGAATACAATACCGTGACGAACTACTACTGTTCGGATGTTCAGGTGCGCGGTGAGTACCCCTATTACGCACAGCGTGTCTGGAAGGAAAATGGCGTTACGCTGGACATCCGCCCGGAGGATCTCAAGATCCTGAAAGAGGGCACGGTGGACTTCTACACCCACAGCTATTATTCCAGCCGATGTGTCGGCGTGGAGGATGCGCAGGAACAGACCGACGGCAACCTTGGCCGCGGCTTGAAGAATCCGTATCTGAAGGCAACCGAGTGGGGCTGGCAGCTGGACCCGACTGGCCTGCGTGTGATTCTGAACGAGGTGTACGGCCGCTATCACATCCCTATCATGGTGGTAGAAAACGGCATTGGTGTCCGGGATGAGCTTACCCCGGAAGGAACGGTCGTGGACGATTACCGCATTGCGTACCTGAAAGATCATATCATTGCCATGCAGCAGGCATTGGAAGATGGTGTGGATCTGGTTGGCTACACCGCATGGGGCTGCATCGACCTGATCAGCAATTCGACCGGTGAAATGGCAAAACGGTACGGTTTCATCTACGTGGATCGTCATGATGATGGCAGCGGTACCTACCGCCGGATCAAAAAGAAATCGTTCTACTATTACCAAAAAGTGATTGCATCCAATGGTGCAGATCTGGAAAATGATGTAACGATCCCGAAAGAATAATCCGAATAACCAAAACCTCATTCTACAAAAGGGGCAGAGCTGTGGTTCATCAGCTCTGCCCTTTTTATTGTATCTATGCGGGTTTACGCTTTCACATCCCGTTTTTTCAGCAGGAGATCGGCCAGCAAAAACAGCACTGCCGTCCACACAATGCAGCTGACAAAAAACAGGGCGTAGCTGCCGGAAAGCATGTCCTCGCTCCGGTTGGCGTTCATGTCGGCCTGCATCAGGGCGTAGGGCCACAGCAGCGAAAAGCCCTTGGAGGCGGCAAAAATGCCGGTGATGCCGCCCAGCAGGCCCAGAAAGATGGGCACCGCAAAGCTGCGGATGACCATGGCCAGCACCAGCTGTGCGGCGATCACGGCCAGCGCACCCAGTGCGCCGCGCAGCAGATACAGCGGCAGCACGGCGGGCGGCCAGCCGGGCAGACGGGCAAACACCTTGCCGCAGAAGGCGTACAGGCAGAACACAAAGGCGTGGGTGAGCAGCGCCAGCTTTGCCACCACCACAAACTTGGCTGCAAACAGGGCCAGCGGGTCCACGGGGGCGGCCATGATCAGGTTCCAGTTATGGCCCAGATGCTCCAGCCGCCACAGATAGGCGGCGTAGGCGGCCACCATGGCTGGGAAGAAGAACATGGAGTAAAACAGGGTGTGCTGGGTCCACAGGCTGTACCAGCCATCCGTGAGAATTTCCAGGTTCTGCAGATAGTTGAAGGTGCCGTACCCCGCCGAGATGACCGGCAGCAGAAAGAACATGGCCCAGATGGGCGAAGCGTGGAGCTTGCGGTTCTCCGCGCGGATGCAGTTTTGCAGCATGGCTCACACCTCCTCGGTCTGCACTCTGCGCCAGGCAGCGGCAAACAGTCCGGTGCCCAGCAGGATGGTAAAGGCCAGCAGTCCCCAGTTGTACGGCCGGGTGCCGTAGGTGACAAGGCGGCTGGCCTGGTCCCATTGGGCCACCTCATAGGCTCCCAGCGGGATGTAATACCCCCACGGCACAAAATAGCTGACCAGGGGCGGCATAAAGGCGGAAAACAGCCCCACCAGTGCCCCCGCAATGCCCACGCACAGGGCCGGGAGTGGGCTGCGGAACCACAGCGTCAGCAGAAATTCGCCGAAGAACAGCATCAGGTCCACGGCCAGCGTGCAGACGAACAGGTACACGAACTGCGCTTTGGGAAAGGCTTCGGTGTAGCCGTGCACCCGGCCCAGCACCGGGATGCAGGCCAGCTCCAGCAGGGTGGCCAGCAGCACTTCCAGCGCCCCGAACACCGCTTTGCCCGCAAACAGGCTGCGGCGGCTCTGCAGGGTGTACAGCAGCTTGGGGGCATTGCCTTTCACTTCGGTGTCCCACAGGCGGGCAGCCAGCACCGCCATCATCACGGGCAGCAGAATGGCCTCAATGACCGGGACGCTGTAAAACAGTGCGCTGTAGCCGTTGGCCAGCTCGTCCGGGCTGGTGGGCGAAAGGCCGCCCACCCACAGCACAAGAATGCCCGGCAGCAGCAGGCACAGCACAAGGTCGTGCCGCCGGTGGGCTTTTTGCAGTTCTGCACGGAAGGCTGCCATCTCACGCCACCTCCCCGCTGCCCTGGGTCAGGCTGAGGAAGATCTCTTCCAGGTTCCGGGTCTGGGCGGTCAGGCCCACCACCCCGGCCCCGTGTTCCGCCAGAGCGCTCACCAGCGCGGCCAGTGCTTCGTCCGGCATGGGCGGCAGCTGCAGAACGCCGGGCTGCCCGGCCTGCTCTTCGGCCCGGATGCCCTGTGCCTGCAGGACTGAGCGGCCTTTGGGTACATCCAGCACCCGCAGCAGGATGCCGCCTCGGCTGTGGCGCTGCAGTGCAGCAAGGGAGCCTTCAAACAGCAGCCTGCCGTGGTTCAGGATGCCCACCTGATCCACCATCTGTTCGATCTCGCCCAGCAGGTGGCTGGAGATCAGCACGGTGGCCCCGGTGGTCTGGGGCATGGACGCGATCAGGCTGCGCATTTCCTGAATGCCCGCCGGGTCCAGGCCGTTGGTGGGCTCGTCCAGGATCAGCAGCTTCGGGCTGCCCAGCAGTGCCATGGCAATGCCCAGCCGCTGCTTCATGCCCAGGGAGTAGTGCCCCACTTTGCGGTTGGCATCGGCCGTCAGGTGCACAATGTCCAGCACCCGGTCCATGTCCTTGTGCTCCACCCCTCGTATTATATAAGAGTAGTATTTATAGACCGCTCTCCAGCGGTATGCTACAATATTTAGGGTGCTGTGGATTGGTATGTTCCTCCTACCGCAAAGACGGTTTCTGAAAGGCTCCAACCACAGCTTCTTTGTTGAAATGTTAATCAGTTAGATACCGCCAGACGGTT
>CAVIXY010000131.1:0-4823 GCA_963646665.1 Bacteroides sp. CAG:545 | reverse complement strand
GATCGGGGTCGGTCAGACGGGTGGTGGTCATGGGCACCATGGCCAGGTCGTCCGACAGAATCTCGTAGCCCTTCTCTTCCATGGCCTTGACCACGGCAGAGTAGTTCTCGGGATCGGTGGTGATCTCGGCAGCATCCTCGCTGGCATCAAAGTCCTCGGCACCGGCATCCAGAGCATCCATCATGGCCTCATCGGCATCCTTGTCCTCCAGAGAGATGTCGATAACACCCTTCTGGTTGAACAGGAAGCCCACGCAGCCCATAGCGCCCAGGTTGCCGCCGTTCTTGTCAAAGTAGTGGCGCAGGTCAGCAGCGGTACGGTTGCGGTTGTCGGTCAGGGTCTCCACCATGACAGCCACGCCGCCGGGGCCGTAACCTTCGTAAGTGATTGCCTCGTACTCGGTCTTGTCGCCGCCCTCGGCCTTCTTGATGATGCGCTGAATGTTATCGTTGGGCACGCTCATGCGCTTTGCCTTGGAAATCAGGTCCGCCAGCTTGCTGTTGGAAGCAGGGTTGGGGCCGCCGGTACGCACGGCAACGCTGATCTCGCGGCCGATCTTGGTAAACACCTTGGCCTTGGCGCCATCGGTCTTTTCCTTCTTGCGCTTGATGTTGTTCCATTTGCTATGTCCAGACATGGGAAAGAGCCTCCTGTATCTTTATCGAAATCTCCGCCTGCGGGCAGACGGGCTGTAGTTGCCCGCACTGTGGCAGCACACAAAATCTAACTTTATCATTTTAGCACAATCACCCGGTGTGTTCAAGCCTTATCCGGCCTGTTTTCGGGCAAAATCCCGCAAAATCGTGCGGTTTGGCCCGCTTACAGCAGCCGCAATGCCTTGGGATAGTGGTTTTTCACCCGCCCGCCGGACACTTTGCCGCCGCCCAGGGGCCAGCCGTCCACCATTACGCAGCACCAGCCGTCTGCAGCACTGGCCGCTGCGATCTCCCGCCCGGAGAGGTACTCCACGCAGCGCGGATCGGCCAAAGTCAGCTCCTCGCGGTTCGTGCACTGGGCACCAAACGCCGTGAGCAGATGGTGCTCCGGCACAAAGCGGCCCTTCTGCACACTGCCCACAAACACGCCTGCCCGCAGCACATGCAGGTTCGTCTGCGGAAAAGCCACCGGCAGCAGCACGCCGCCGCCATGCACCACAGCGGGGCACCCGGCCAATGCCGGGAAGAACTGCTGTGCAAACTCCTTCCAGGCTGCAAGGCTCTGAGCCGGGGTGGTCTCCCCTGCCCCAGCGTCCCGGCTGCGGCTGCGCCCGCCCTGCACGGCATCCCGGCAGGCACGGCTGTCCGCGCGGCGGACTGCCCGGGCGTCCGGGGCCTTGGCCGTTTTGCCGCCCTTGGCCCTGCCCTTTTTGCCGGCAGCGGCCGCGGCTTCCAGCCAGAGCTGCTCCTCCGGGGTGTACTCCCCTGCCGCCGGAAGGACACGCGGCGTGCCCGCCTTGACCAGCCGTGCCATAAAGTGGCCTTCTCCGCCCTGGCAGGGCCAGATGCGGCGCACCTTGCCCACGTCCAGCGGCAGGCCGCCGGTACGGTTGGCTTCGCCCTCGCTGCCAAAGATATAGTCCACATTGCCCAGGGCATCCGCCAGTTCAAATTCCGGGTGCCGCTGCAGGAAAGCCGCCACCTGGCCCTCATCCTCTTCCGGGGCAAAGGTACAGGTGGAGTACACCAGCTGCCCGCCCGGGGCCAGCACGGCGGCGGCGCAGTCCAGGATCTGTGCTCCCAGCTCCGCGCACTGTTTTACCAGTGCTTCGCAGTGCTGCTGCCGGGCCACCGGCTCCTTGCGGAACATCCCCTCACCGGAGCAGGGAGCGTCCACCAGCACCCGGTCGAAAAATTCCGGCAGGGCATCCGCAATGCGGGCAGGCGTTTCGTTCAGCACCACCGCATTGGGCACCCCCATGCGCTCCAGGTTGCTTTTCAGGATCTCGGCACGGTTCGCCACGTATTCGTTGCTCACCAGCACACCACGCCCCTGCAGAGCTGCCGCCAACTGGCTGCTTTTGCCACCGGGTGCCGCACACATATCCAGCACCCGCATTCCCGGCTGCACTCCCAGCAGCGGAGCCGCCGAAGCGGCAGACGGCTCCTGCGAATAGAACACGCCCGCATGATGGTACGGGTGCCGCCCAGGCTTAAAGTCCGGCTGATGCACCACAAACGCCGCCTTGCAGAAGGGCGATGCTTCCAGCGGAAAGTCTGCCTTTTGCGCAAACTGTTCCGGCGTGGTGCGCAGGGCCGACACCGTCACCCCGCGCTCTGCGGTTTCCTGTGGAGCCGCATACAGCTGCTCGTACCGCGGGCCCAGCAGGGCGCGTTCCCGCTGCTCAAAATATTCCGTAGGCATCCTGCATTCCTCCTGTGGATGTATAAAGCCGCGCTGTGCGGCCACACTAGCTACCGTGAGGGCACACCGGCCCCACATGAAAACCGAAAGGAGATCCTTCAACATGGAAAACCGCAGCGAAAACCGCAGCACCAACTGCAAGAATCAGACATCCAACCGCACCACCAACCGTACCAGCAATCAGACTACCAACAGCGCCACCAACGAGCACAAGCACCCCAACCAGTACACCAAGGGTGCCGACGATGAGAGCGCCAAGAACTCTGTGAACAGCCGTTCCAGCAACGCCAAGAACAGCCGATAAAGCCGTCCTTTACGCCTGATGGACCACAGGCGTGGGCCTTTGACCTTTCTCAAATCTCAAACCGCAAAGCCCGCTGCCCTCCGGCACTGTTTTCCAGTGCGGAAAGCAGCGGGCTTTCGCATGTTTACTTACTTGTCGTTGGGGTCGAACTGCTGCCACAGCGTGTCGAACAGCTCATGCACACGGCTCAGCTGGCCGTTCAGATACAGCCAGCCCAGCAGGCACTCAAAGCCGGTGGACGCACGGTATTCCTCGGGGGAAGCGTGCTTTGCCACGCTGGCCTTGCTGGCGTTGCGGCCGCGCTTGAACACGGCCAGCTCGTCCTCAGTAAACAGCGGTTCCAGCAGCTGCTCTTCCCGGAACTGTGCCCGGGCAGAAACATATTTGACCTTTTCGGCGTTGAGCCTGCCGGCCGACAGTCGGTGGTGTTCCACCAGGCGCTGCCGCACCAGCAGTTCCAGCACACTGTCGCCTACAAAGGCCAGCGCCAGAGGGCTCAGCTCCCGCGGGTCAATTTTTTCCGGTTCGTTCATAAGAGAATTTCCTTTTTGTCAGTGTCCTCGCCCTCTCAGGCCGCTTCGCGTCCAGCTCTCCCAGAGGGAGAGCCTTTGGCAATACGGCAAAGGCTCATGGTTTTGCCAAGGCCTCTCCCCTTGGGAGAGGTGGCACGGCGGAAGCCGTGACGGAGAGGACGAACCCGTCAACCTCTTAGAAGATATAATCGAACTGATAATCGCCGATGAGGATGGTATCGTTTTCCTGCACGCCCTTTTCCACCAGGGCATCCAGAATGCCGCTCTCGCCCAGCTGGCGCTGGAAATACTGCAGGCTTTCGTAGTCATCCACATTGCTGCCGGCCAGGATATACTCCAGCCACGGGGCATCCACGCTCCACACATGGGCTTCCATGCGCTGGATGGTAAAGGCACGGTCGTTGGCCTTGGCCTCGGGCTTTTTGTACTCGGGCGTGAACACCGGCACCGGAGGAATATCCTTCAGGCGGTTATACACCAGGCCCGGCAGCTCCTTGACGCCCTGCATGGTAGCGGCAGAGATGGGCACAAAGGTCAGGCCCTTGTCTTCCACATACTGGCGGAAGGCCTCGATCTGCTCTTCGGTGGCCAGGTCGCACTTGTTGCCCACCACGATCTGCGGACGCTCAGCCAGCGCAGGGCTGAACTTGGCCAGCTCTTCGTTGATCTTTTCAAAGTCCTCGATGGGTTCGCGGCACTCGCTGCCGGAAACATCCACCACATGCAGCAGCAGGCGGCAGCGCTCCACATGGCGCAGGAAGTCGTGGCCCAGGCCGATGCCCTCGCTGGCACCCTCGATCAGGCCGGGAATGTCGGCGCAGACAAAGCTGGCCCCCTCACCCACCGACACAACACCCAGGGTGGGCACCAGAGTGGTGAAGTGGTAGTTTGCGATCTTGGGCTTGGCGGCGCTGATGGTGGAGATCAGGGTGGACTTGCCCACATTGGGGAAGCCGATCAGGCCCACATCCGCGATCAGTTTCAGCTCCAGGGTCACCTGGATGTCCTCGCCGGGCATACCGGGCTTTGCAAATTTGGGAATCTGGCGGGTAGGCGTTGCAAAATGTGCATTGCCATAGCCGCCGCGGCCACCCTTTGCAATGGTCACCGGCGTGTGGTCCGACAGATCGGCGATCACCAGGCCGCTCTCTGCGTCCTTGATCACGGTGCCCAGCGGCACCTTGATGACCAGGTTTTCGGCGTTTTTGCCGTGGCACAGGCTGGCCCCGCCCTTGCCGCCTTCCGGCGCAACATACTTGCGCTTATAGCGGAAGTCCATCAGGGTGGTCAGGTGATCATCCACCACAAAGATGATGTCACCGCCGCGGCCGCCATCGCCGCCGTCCGGGCCGCCTGCGGCCACGAATTTTTCGCGGTGAAAGCTCACCGCACCATCGCCGCCCTTGCCCGCGTGGAGCCATATCGTGGCGATGTCGATAAAGTTGGTTTGTGCTGCCATACAGCCCCTCCTTATTCTAATGCATTTTCAGCATCCTCGCCCTCTCCGTCATTGCTTACGCAATGCCACCTCCCCCAAAGTGGGAGGCTTTGGCAGTCCACGCAAAGTTCATGGTTTTGCCAAGGGCTCTCCCTTTGGGAGAGCTGGACGCGAAGCGGCCTGAGAG
>CAVIXY010000130.1:0-4831 GCA_963646665.1 Bacteroides sp. CAG:545 | reverse complement strand
TCTGGCCCAGGTCAATTTTTTCCTGTGCTTTGGCGGCTTTGCTGGTGCAGGCCGTAAGAAGGGCAAGCAGCAGCACCACCGCCGCCGCAAGGCGCAGCGGGGCCTGCCGGTTGATTTTTCCGCACATGATGGTTCCTCCTGAGTTCCGCAGATTTTTGTTGTTTTGCCTGCACCGCAAGGCCGCAGGCCGTACATGTTCATTGTAGCCTTTTCCGGCAGGCCGGTCAAGACAAAAAGCGGCGGCAGGGCACAGCCCTGCCGCCGCAGAATCCTTGCTTTTGTCTCAGCCCAGCAGTGCCAGCACGCCGGACTTGGGGCGGGCACCCACCGCCTGTTTGGTCAGCCTGCCCTGCTCAAACACCAGCAGGGTGGGAATGCTCATCACACCGAACTGCGCTGCCAGCTCCGGCTGCTCGTCCACGTTCACCTTGCCCACCTTGATGTCCGTGCGCTCCTCGGCCACTTCGTCCACAATGGGGCTGAGCATCCGGCAGGGGCCGCACCAGCTGGCCCAGAAATCCAGCAGCACCGGCTTTGTGCTCTGCAGCACTTCCTGCGCAAAGTTTTCTTTGGTAATGGTGACAACTGCCATATTTTATCCCTCCGTAAAAGGTTTGTGTGTTTTTCCGACAGCATCAGTATACCCCAAACCGGGCGCTTTTTCCGTGATCGGGTCACACAGGGGCGCAAAAAAGCCCGGGGCGGCGCAGAGCCGCTCCGGGCAGAAAAATTCAGGCTGTCAGGCTGTTATGCGATCCGATCAGACACCGGCCACACAGTTCTTGCCTGCAATGTAGCCGTAGTAGACGCACAGGCTGTGGCTGATGCCGCGCATGCAGATGGGGTACTCCACTGCGTAGCGGCTGCCCTGCACATTGCCGCAGACATACAGGCCCTTGATGATGTCGCGCTTGGGGCTGGAAGGATCTTCCTCGGTGAAGGTATGGCAGTTCTCATCGCTTTCCAGGCCGCCCACGCACACCAGCATGGAGGTAGTGCCCCACTGGCAGGCATAGTACGGGGGATTTTCCAGCGCGAACATGCGGCTTGCGGGCTTGCCGAAGTCGTCATCGGAACCAGCCTTGGCCAGCTCGTTGTAACGCTGGATGGATGCCAGAGCGTTGTCCAGAGCCTCGCCCTCAAAGCCGCACTGGGTCAGCAGATCTTCCAGGGTGTCGGCCTTGAACTGGTAAGCCTCGGCCTTGGCGCTGATCTTGGTGTACTGACGATCGGAGTAGTTGGGGTTGGACTCGTCCTCATCCTCGGGGATAATGTAGCACAGGCCGCCGTGGTTGGCCGGCATGTAGGGGATCTCATCGCCCCACTTGGAGTCGTAGATCTGGAAGGAGGTGCACTCGGGCTGCAGCTCGATCTGGTTTTCCAGCTGCTGGCCGGGGATGCACTCGTTCATGAAGCGGTCACCACGCTTGTTGATCTGCAGGAAGGGGGTCACGCCCATGCCGCTGCCCATGTGGTGGGTCATGGGTGCGTGGTGATCCTGCACCTTGGCACCGATCCAGGCACCCATGCGCAGGCCGTCACCGGTCTCCACGGTCTTGCCTTCCACGTCCACGCCCAGCATACCCATGGCGCCCATGTTGGCGATCTTCTTCTCCACCACTTCGGGAGCGAAGTGCTTCATGATCTTCTCATCGCCGGAGTTGTCGCCGGTGGCCAGGATCACGCCCTTGGAAGCGTTCAGCTGGATGTACTTGTTGTCGTTCTGGGCATCGCGGATGATCACGCCGGTCACGCGGCCATCGCTGTCCTTCAGCAGCTTGGTGCCGAAGCAGCCAAAGAAGGTCTGTGCGCCGTTCTCAATGGCCTTGTTCAGGTTGGCTTCCACAATAAAGCCCTGCTGATCCTTGCGGGAAGAGCGGAACTCCATGCTGGAGGGGAAGGTGGGGAACTCTTCGTTGTGGTAGTCGTAGTGCTCGGGCTGGGGCCATGCCAGGGGCACCAGAATGCCTTTGTCGAACTGCTCCTGGGTCACCACCTGACGGGTGGTGTCGCAGATGGTCAGCTCAGGGTATGCCTCGATGAACCAGTCCATCACCTCGTGTGCGTGGCTGGCCCACTTTTTCAGGATGGAGCGCTTGTTGCGGTAGGTGCACTCACGCATCAGGCGGTTGACCACCACATCTTCGTCCACAATGTTCTCGCGGCCCCAGCGCTTGTTCAGGGTACCGTTCAGCAGGGCGTACTCGCCGCTGCGGCAGTTGAAGGAAGAGCTCTTCTCCACAATGGCAACCTTGGCGCCTTCTTCGGCGGCGGCACGGGCTGCGCAGATGCCGGACAGGCCGGCACCGATGATAACCACGTCAAAGTCCTGGGTCTCGCTGGCCTGCACGTCCGGCTCCTCGCCCAGCCAGTCATCGCCGGTATCGGCAGCGGTGTCGTCTGCTGCGGGGGCATCGGTCTTGACGCCCATGGCCTGCTCGATGCAGCTGGCGGCAGCTTCCTTGACGGCGTTGGTGGTCACGGTGGCACCGGAAACGTTGTCGATCTCGGTGCCCTGGGCAGCCATCAGGGCCTCCTGCAGGGTGGGGGCAGCCACGCCGCCAATGCTCTCGGTCTCATTGGAAGCGTCCACCACAACCTCGGTAATGGCAGACTCGCTGAAGGTCATGGTAACCTTCACCTCACCAATGCCGGTAGCCGTGCCGGTGTAGGTGCCGGGGGTGTAAATAGCATCGCCGGAAGCGGCGGTGCTGGTGGAGGAGCCTGCAGAGTTGCAGGCGGCCAGTGCGCCGGCGGTCACACCGCTCATGGCAGCAGCAGCGGCAACCTTGAGGAAACTCTTGCGAGAGATCTTTTCCATCTTGTTTCTCCTTTTGCTTTTTCTTCTCTTCTTTTCGTGTCTGCGGAACTTTTTCCGCTCCATCACTTAGTATAAAATATAACGAAGTAAAAGGGAATAAAAAGTTTTTTGTCACAGTGATAAAAAGCCTTTATTATGCTGTGGTTTCCTGCTATACTGAAAGCAATCACCTGCAAAGGAGCGCCCTGCATGAACGATCATCAGCTTTTGTGTTTTCTCACCGTGGCCCGCACCCTGAATTTTACCGCCGCCGCCCGGGAGCTGTACTGCACCCAGCCCGCCCTGAGCTACCAGGTGCGCAGCCTGGAAAAGGAGCTGGGGCTGGAGCTGTTTGCCCGCAGCACCACCCAGGTGGCCCTGACCGATGCAGGCCGCGCCCTGCGCCCCCATGCAGAGCAGATCTACCGCCAGATGCTGGAGACCCGCCGGGTGCTCAAAGCTTTTGAATCCACCCACATTCTGCGGCTGCGGCTGCCGCAGGTGCTGCTGCAGCGGGACCCCATCTATCCCGTTCTGATGGCCCGGCTGCAGGCCGCCCTGCCAGGCTGCGAGATCAAAGTGGATACCAAGGCCCCGTTTCCCAACCTGCACCGGATGCTCAGCACCGAGGTGGATGCGGCCCTGTATCCGCCCTTCCGCCCCAGACAGGAAGAGGTGGTGTACACGCCCATCCTGCGCAACGACTGCTACCTGGTGGCCGGACCAAAGCATCCGCTGCACGCCCACCCCCTGCTGCACCCAGCCGACCTGGCCCGGCAACGCATTTTCTACGAGCCGCTGTATGGGGAGATCGTGCAGTTTCTGCGCACGCAGCCCGGAATGCCCTTTCACGCCCCGGACTGGCAGCAGACTGCCAGCTACGAAGCCTGCTATGCCGACCTGCTGTCCGGCCAGTGCCTGTTTTTGAGTTCCATCCAGTACCCCGCATTTCCCAAGGAATGGTATCTGCCGCTGGAGCTGCCCATTCCGCTGCCGGACACCTGCCTGCTGACCCTGCGGGACGACCCCCGCCCGGAGATCGGGACCCTGCGGGAGACCTTTGTGGATGTGTACCGCAGCTTCGGGATGATTTGAATAGCATTGCATAAGGGCAGCATCCTCGCCCTCTCAGTCTCACTTCGTTCGACAGCTCTCCCAAAGGGAGAGCCTCTGGCGAAACCGATAGCTTTGCATAGACTGCCAAGGCCTCTCCCTTTGAGGAAAGACTCTCCCCGGCCGGGGAGAGATGTCGCGTAAGCGACAGAGTGGGGAATGTGGCATTGCGTCAGCAATGACGGAGAGGGCGCGCCATCTAACAAAAAGAGCTGCCGCACAAAGGATGTGCAGCAGCTCTTTTTCAGTTTAGAACCGTTTACTGATCCAGCATTTCATGGGCCGTCTTGCAGATGGTGGCGGCATCCAGGCCGTACTTGGCCAGCAGATCCCAGGCCGGGCCGGAGCAGCCGAACACGTCCTGCACGCCCACGCGGCGCACGGGGGTGGGCAGCTTCTCGCTCAGCACGGCGCACACGGCCTCGCCCAGGCCGCCGATCACGTTGTGCTCTTCGGCGGTGATGATCTTGCCGCACTCCCTGGCCGCCTTGAGGATGATCTCCTCG
Organism: Bacteroides sp. CAG:545; assembly: GCA_963646665.1. Classification (GTDB taxonomy): domain Bacteria; phylum Bacillota; class Clostridia; order Oscillospirales; family Ruminococcaceae; genus Faecalibacterium. Next base: position 412 of record CAVIXY010000130.1, on the reverse strand, counting down.
TCCAGGGGCTTGATGGTGTGGATGTTGATGACCCGGGCGTGGATGCCCTCGGCAGCCAGCTGCTCTGCAGCCAGGCGGGCCTCGTTGACCATCAGGCCGGTGGCCACGATGGCAATGTCGCTGCCCTCGGTGATCTGCTCGCCCTTGCCGATCTCAAAGTGGTAGTTTTCGGCATCGTGGAACACGGGCACAGCCAGGCGGCCGAAGCGCAGGTAGACGGGGCCTTCCATGGCGTAAGCGGCGCGCACGGCAGCGCGGGCTTCCACATCATCGGCAGGGCAGATGACGATCATGCCCGGGATGCTGCGCATCAGGGCAAAGTCCTCGCAGCACTGGTGGGAAGCACCGTCCTCGCCCACGGAAATGCCGCCGTGGGTGGCACCGATCTTCACGTTCAGGTGAGGGTAGCCGA
>CAVIXY010000129.1:0-4894 GCA_963646665.1 Bacteroides sp. CAG:545 | reverse complement strand
ATGTTCTGCGGGAGCTGAAAAAGGCACACCAGTTTGAAACCAACCGCCGCAAGGCACTGACTGTTGCAGAACAGAATCTGCTGCTGTCCTACCTCTCCAAAACGCCGAAGTATCAGCACTGGTATCCGATTTTCGCGGTCATGCTGGGGACGGGCTTGCGCGTAGGAGAAGCCACTGGTCTGCGCTGGTGTGATGTGGATTTTGAGGAAGGCACGATTTCCGTCAATCATACGCTGGTCAACTACGACCATCGTGAGAACAACGGCGGCAAGAAGGGCTGCTACTTCAACTGTCACTCGCCCAAAACGAAGGCTGGCATCCGTACTGTTCCGATGATGAACTTTGTAAAAGAAGCCTTTGAAAAGGAACGTGCCTATCAGGAAGAAGCAGAAATCCATTGCACGGTAACGGTGGATGGCTACACGGACTTCATCTTTATCAATCGCTTTGGCGAGTGCCAGCATCAGGGAACGCTGAACAAGGCCATCCGGCGCATCATCCGGGACTGCAACGATGAAGTGCTGGCGAAGAATCCGAACAGCACCGTTCTCCTGCCGCGTTTCAGCTGCCATACCCTGCGGCATACCTTCACGACCCGGATGTGCGAAGCGGGCGTGAACATCAAGGTGATTCAGGATGCACTGGGGCATTCGGATATTTCTACGACCTTGAATATCTATGCGGATGTAACCAAGGAACTGCGAAAGTCTGAATTTGAAAATCTTGACCGTCAGTTCGCACAGTGGAAAGAACCCGAAGAATAAAACAAAACGTACGCCAAATACGCCATACGCCACTTACGCCAATTCATACGCCAAACGATACAGTTCGGATAAAGGCTTGTGTAGAGATGTAAATGGAAAGGCAAAATTTAACCCTTGCGGTGTAGAGTAATATCAAGAAATAAAGGCTTATAACTGTTCCTCGCTGACATCCCGACGATGAAGCCCATCGACCAGTAAACCACAAGAAAAACACAAGAGGACACCTCACCTTCAGCAAACGCTGAACGCGGGGTGTCCTCTTTTTGATATCCTGCTATTCCCTTAATTGATTAGACTTTCCCTTAAATTGAGGGGTGTTTTAAGGGCAAGATCAAGTCAGAACAATCAAAACAGCCCGGTTCCGTGCCCGGAAAGTCTTTCCAAAATCAAAACGCCCCCGAGTGTGCATACGCTGTGCGCAGAGGCCCGGGGGAGATGTCATCGTCATTGTAGCAGAATTCTGCTTCTTCGTCAAATGGGCCTGGAGGGCGGCACCTTCTCCATCAGGTCTTCCACGCTGCAGTTCAGCGTCCGCGCAAGGCGGAGCAATGTTTCCGCCTGTGCTTTGTTGATATCTTTCTGCCGCTGTTCGTACTGCTGAATGGTGCGTACCGGCACATCGGCCTGTGCTGCCAGTTCCGATTGGCTCAAACCTGCCAAGGCACGCAGGGCTTTCAGATTTGTTTCCGGTTTTGCTGCACGGTACAGCTCGTTCATCTTGTCTGCAAACTGCCGCACATCCATCTCGTGGTAAGGAGTATACAGCAGCCGCACCTCCGTGATAGGCACCGCCTGCTCGATCTCTGCAAAACGCAGACCGGTAAACCACTGGTAATAGGCAAGGGCCCAGCCTGTCCAGTATTCCGGGGTGCGGTCGTAGGCATACGAGGGCTGCTGCACAGGTGCCGGTTCTCCGGCCTGTGCCAGCACCGCGCGGGCAAGCTCCACACCGGACAAGCCTACCAGCACCGTACAATCTCCCTGCTCGAACCGAGAGGAAAGTTCACTGGTCAGGAACCACTGCCATGCAGTCTCCAGCGGGTGGTGCAGATCGTTGACAAGATGATCCAACATCCGGGCAAGGTTTTTCTGTGCGGCGGCAAGGTAGCTTTTATCGTAAGCGCGGATCATCCGGCTTCATCTCCTCATCAAGAATCGTGGTGATATAAAGGTCTCCCCTCTGACGGCGGTTACGCTCCACATCAAAGTACTGGCGGCGGGCTGTCTGATCACGGAAGGCCTTTTTCTTATACCATTCTTTGGCATCTGCCGTTTCGTAGCCGAGAAATTTCAGCCGTTCAAAGGCTACTTTGCTTTTCAACACGAACTGCTGTCCCAGCTTGCCCAGGCGCATGGCATTGCACAGCTGGCGGTAAGAGATCGCGCCGTTGATAAAATCGGATGCAAAGGAAAAATAGCTGTCATCTGCCCGGTAGCCAATGATGATATCGGCAGACTTGTAGTCGAGGTGAAACGTGTTCAGCAGATATTCTTTGGCTTCTGCGGCCAGCGGGGCGGAAGCATCAAATTCGCGGTTCTCGAGCAGGATGGTCAGCCAGTGCAGCATCGTGTGGCCGGGAGCGTTCAAGTCCAAAATGGTCAGGCCATCGCACTCAATTTTGTATTGGTTGGCGTAACCGTTGTGGTCGATGCCAACACTCCACTCTTTTGCCATGTTGGGGTTCTCGGTGCAGTAAAAGCCAACACCATAGTCATTGTACGTTTTTCCATAGCCGAACTTTGGCTTTTCAAGAATATGGTCCGAACCGTGGTAGATTATTTTTTCCATAGAATCACCTCTTTACCCTGATTATACTCCCACGGGAGTAGTTGCGCAAGAGCTTTCTATGATCATTCCATTTGAAGAAGGAAATTTGATGCTTGACTTTCTGTCACACGGAAAGTATCCCCACGATGAAGCCCATCGAGCAGTAAGCTGCAATAAAAAACGCAAGAGGACACTTCACCTTCAGCAAACGCTGAAGGCGGGGGGTCCTCTTTTTACAGCCCGATTTTCCCTTAATTGAATTACCTTTCCCTTAAATTGAGGGGTGCTTTAAGGGAAAGACGAATCAGAGCCGCCGGTGCAGCATTTCCGGCAGAAAAAACTAACCTTTGGTTAATATCTTTTTTTCCAGGGTTACGGTATCCTTATGGCAGAGAAAACGATCGCCCCGGACGTGGGCGCAAAGCCCGGAACAAAGGAGGAACCCTATGAGACTGCACAAACTCGCAAAACGGCTGACGGCAGCGCTGGTGTCATCGGCCATGGCCTTTTCGCTGTGCGCCCCGGCGCTGGCGCTGAGCGGCAGCGGCCCCTCGGAGTACGATGACATTGCACTTACGGCGGAGTTTTTTCCGGATGCGGCCTTCCGCACCTATCTGGCAGAAGAAGTGGATGAAGATGGCGACAGTGTCCTCAGCAGCTGGGAGCGGAGCAGTGTAATCTCGATGCACTGCACTTCCAAAGGCATTGCATCCCTGGAAGGCATCCAGTACTTCACCGACCTGGAGGACCTGGTCTGTTTTGGCAACCAGCTGACCGAGCTGGACGTCAGCGGCAACTCGCAGCTGGTTACGCTGAACTGCAGCAACAACCGGCTGGCCGGGTTGGACCTGAGCGGCTGCCCGCAGCTGGAAGAACTGGCCATTGCCGACACCCCGCTGACCAGCCTGGACGTGAGCGTCTGCCCCAACCTGACCGAGCTGGAATGCCAGAGGGCGCAGCTGACGGCGCTGGACGTGCGCGCAAACAAGAGCCTGCAGAGACTGTGCTGCTACAACAACCAGCTGACGGAACTGGATGTGAGCCAGAACCCGGAGCTGAACAATCTGCAGTGTGACAGCAACCAGCTCACCGAGCTGGATGTGCGGGCCAACCCGAAACTGTCCTACCTGACCTGCGGCAAGAATCAGCTCACCGCGCTGGACCTGAGCCAGAACCCGGAACTGACCTATCTGGGCTGCACGGACAACCAGCTGACGGAACTGGATGTGCGCGGCCAGCCGGATCTGGGTCAGCTGCTCGTCAGCGGCAACCCCATTCCCGAGCTGGATGTGAGCCAGAACCCGGAACTGTATCTGCTGTGGTGCGAGAACACCCCGCTGACCCATCTGGACCTGACTGCCAACCCCAAAGTGCGGAACCTGCACTTCAGCGGCAGCCCGCTGCTCCGGCTGGACCTGGCCCCGGGCACCCAGCTGCGGGAGCCGGAGACCCTGGTGTCGGAGATCACCCTGACCGAAAACAAGCTGGAGGATGGCCGGTACGACCTGCACGACCTGCCCGGGTTTGAGCCGGACCGGTACCAGGACTGGACCGGCGGCACCGTGGACGAAAACGGCATCCTGACCGTGGCGGAGGGCAACACCGACCACAAAGTTTCCTGCACCTACCGCTGCGGCAGCGATGTCGGCACGCTGACCGTGGTGCTCAACCTGCACCTTCATGCCCTGCAGTGGCAGCACGATGAAATCTCCCATTGGCAGACCTGTGCAGTGGACGGCTTTGCCACCGAAAAGACGGCCCACACCTGGGAGGATTGGGCCTTTGACGACCTGTACCACTGGCCCAGCTGCCCCATGGACGGCGTTGCCGGAGAAAAGACCCTTCATACCTTTGATGAAGAACACGGCACCCACTGCACCGAGTGCCCCTACGATCAGAGCGTGGCGGTGCCCGGCGGCACCGCAGACGATGGCTTCGGCCAGCAGGGCGATGCAGCGGCCGTGGGCGCGGTGCTGGCAGGCGGTGCCGTGGCGGCAGGAGCCGCAGGCATTGGCATCTACGAAGTGACCACCCGCGTGATGCTGAAAAAACTGCTGCCCGCAGGGGCTGCCATTCCCAAGACCCAGGGCGAGCTGGCCCTGCTGCTCTGGCAGACCGCTGGCTGCCCCGACCCCGTGACCCCGCCGCCCGCCGACACCGAGGACGCAAAAGCGGCCCAGTGGTGCACCGAGCAGGGACTGTTTGAAACGGTGGAAGCCGGAAAGCGGGTGTCCAAAGCACGGGTCATCCGCATCTGGCAGCAGGCCTTCCCCCAAAACTGAACCCACACAAAAAGTGCCCCCGGAACGTGAACCGGTCCGTAAAAAGTAGACAATAGACAAAAGACCTCCCCGTGTAGGAT
>CAVIXY010000128.1:0-5334 GCA_963646665.1 Bacteroides sp. CAG:545 | reverse complement strand
GATGACGGTGAGGTTCCACCTGTTCCCATTCCGAACACAGAAGTTAAGCTCACTTGTGCCGAAGATAGTTCGCTGGAAACGGCGCGTGAAAATAGGTAGTCGCCGACTTGAACAGAACGTCTTGAGATTTTTCTCAAGGCGTTTTTTCTTTGTGTGTTTGCCCGAAGGATTGCGCAAAACCATAAAATCTGCTATGCTGGAATAAAAACAAAACCTTATCATTTCTACAGATTCTCCTGTTACACTGATTGCACAACGAAAGGAGAATTTGTATGGAAACATTGACGAAAAAAGGGCTGAACGGCACCCAGCTCAAAACCATTGCATTGGTGTTGATGGTGATGGACCACCTGCACTATTTCTTTGAGTTCACCGGTGCGGTGCCTGCGTGGTTCAGCATGGTGGCCAGGCTCAGTGCACCGCTGTTTTTGTTCTGCACGGTGGAGGGCTTTGCCCATACCCATGACCGCAAACGGTATTTCCTGCGCATCTGGGCCATTGGTGCCGGAATGGCAGCGGTGGAATTCTTTATGATCTATGCGGGTGCATTCCGGCGCGGAGACGGCTTTTACCCCATGAACGCCATTTTCCAGAATTTTGTGCTGCTGTGTATCGTGTGGCAGGGCATGGATTGGCTGAAAGCAAAACGATATGTCCGGGGCGTTGCAGCCGTTCTGGCGGTGGCAGGCTGGCCGTTTGTGGTCGTGGCGCTGCTGCGGGTATTCCCGCAGATCCAGCAGATGCCGTGGGCTTCCACAGCCATTGCCTTTCTCTTTACCAGTCCGCTGCCCATGTGGACGAGCATCACAGACGGCGGCTGGGCTTATCTGCTGGGCGGTGTGGTGCTCTATGCGCTGCGGAACCACCGGAAATGGCAGGTGGCTGCATGGAGCGCAGTGACTTTTCTGGCAGAGTTCGGGTTTGTGTACCTGCAGCTGCGCGGCCAGCCGGGCTTTGTATGGACGCAGATGTTCACGGACTATTTTGAATGGTTCAGTGTGCTGGCGGCGGTGCTGATGCTGCTGTACAACGGCCAGCGCGGCAGCGGGCACAAGCAGCTGTTCTACTGGTTCTACCCGGCCCATGTGTACCTGCTGTACGGCGCTTCCTGTCTACTTTATAACGTGTTGAGGTGATTTTGTGGCGAACATTCTGGCGGTGGACGACAACCCGGAGCTTTGCAGGCTGATCCGGTCCGCATTGGAGCGGGACGGCCACCGGGTGGAAACACGCATGGCCGGTGCGGCGCTGACCGAAGTGCTGTGCCGCTGGGCAGACTGCATTCTGCTGGATGTGATGATGCCCGGGGAGGACGGCTTTGCCGTCTGCCGCCGCATCCGGGGCCTGACCGATGCGCCCATTCTGTTTCTGACGGCCCGGACCGATGAGCCTTCGGTGCTGGAGGGGCTGGGCATTGGGGCGGACGATTACCTGACCAAACCCTTCCGTGTGGCGGAGCTACGTGCCCGGGTGACCGCGCACCTGCGGCGGCAGAATCGCGTGCCTGCACATCGGGTGGTGCGCGGCGGCGTGGCGTTTGACCTGTCCGGGCGGACGGCATCTGTGGCGGGGCAGCCGCTGCCGCTGACCCGCTCCGAGTATGGGATCTGCGAGCACCTGGCCCTGCGCGCGGGGCAGACGTTTACCAAAGAACAAATTTACGAGGCGGTGTTCGGGTTGGACGGTACATCCGATGACACAGCCATCACCCAGCACATCAAAAACATTCGGGCCAAGCTGCGGGCGGCGGGCATTGCCGCACCGGAAACGCTGCTGAAAACGGTGTGGGGAGTGGGCTACCAATGGAAAAGCGAAAACTGATCTCGCTGCGCAGCGTGCTGCTGCGGTATCTGCTGCAGACGGCGCTGGCCTGTATGCTGGCAGTTGTGGGGTGGATTGTGCTGCTTCTGCTGTTGATCGACAGCGGCCTTTGCCTGCCGGCCAACCTCGCCGCGAGGGCATCCAATGAAGCGGCGCAGGAGGTTCTGCCGGGGATGACCGCAGAAACCTTTGACCCTTCCCGGTTGGACCCGCTGTGCCGGTATGCACTCTTTGCCGGGCCGGACAGCAGCGAGATGCTGGCAACCAACATGGATGCCCGGCATCTGCAGTGGGCGCTGGAGGACTGGCAGGGGGCACGGCGCTGGCACTTTGGCTACGCACAGTATTACATGGATGCAAAATTGCAGGACGGAACCATCTGCCGCCTGCAATTTGACTATGCTGTGCCCTATGCGGACCCTGCGCTGCAGGGTGTGCTGCCGGATCTGCAGGCAATGCATCTCGTGCTGGGACTTCTGCTGCTGGCGAGTGTGGTGGCATGGAGCACCCACCGCACCGGAAAATTTCTGGCCCGGGAGACCGCCAAGCTCACCGCCGCTGCACAGAGCGTGGCACGGCAGGAGCTGGACGGTGCCGTGTTTGCCGAAGCAAAGGTGCAGGAATACGAGGCCGCCCTGCAGGCACTGCAGACCATGGGCGGTGAGCTGACGAACAGCCTGCAGCGGCAGTGGACCATGGAGCAGCAGCAGTGGGAGCAGATCATTCAGCTTTCCCACAAGCTCAAAACGCCGCTGACCATCATTGAAGGCAACGCCGAGCTGCTGGCCGAGGACGAGCTGACCCCGGAACAGAAGGTGCAGATACAGGCCATTCTGCAGGGGGCAGAGCAGACGCGGGAATACCTGCTGAAGATCCGTGCCGAGGTGCAGACGCCGCTGAAATACAAACAGAAAAGAGCACAGGGCGGCAAAGTGAAATAATTCCAGCCAATGCGCACCAAAATGCCGTCCCCATTCGTATATAGGATGAGGTGAGGAAGATGAAACTGCTTTTTAAACAGCGTGCATTTACCTGGTTTGACAGCTACGACATCTACGATGAAAACGAAAATACCGTGTATGTGGTCAAGGGGCAGTTTTCCTGGGGCCACTGCCTGAAAATTTTTGATGCGGACGAGACCCACGAGCTGGGCACCGTGAAGCAGGAAGTGCTGACCTGGCGGCCCCAGTTTGAACTGTATGAGGGCGAAGAATGCATCGGCACCCTGGAAAAGGAGTGGAGCTGGTTCAAGCCCCAGTACAACATCGACTTCAACGGCTGGCACATTGAGGGCGATTTTACCGAGTGGGATTACACCATTACCAGGCCGGACGGCAGCACGGTGGCCACCGTGTCCAAAGAGCTGTTCCACTGGACGGATACCTACATTCTGGACATTGCGGACCCGAAGGATGCCCTTTATGTGCTGATGTTCGTGCTGGCCATTGACGCGGAAAAGTGCTCGAGAAACTAAAAAAGGAACGATTGCGTTGCAATCGTTCCTCTTTTGCGTATCAGCTGAAATTTACTTGTTATCCGCCACCATCATCTTGCTGGCCTTGTAGATATCGCCGCAGCCCAGGGTGATCACCAGGTCGCCGGGCTGTGCATTTTTCTTGACCCAGTCGGCGGCTTCTTCCAGGCTGTTCACCAGCACGGAGCCGGGGATCTGGGCGGCCAGCTTGGCGCTGGTAATGGAGGGGTCGTTGGGTTCCCGGCTGCCCATGATGGGGGTCAGCACGGTGATATCGGGGATCTTTAGTACGTCCACAAAGTCGTTGAACAACATCTTGGTGCGGCTGTATGTAAACGGCTGGTGCACCGCGATCAGACGCTTGTAGCCCATCTCTTTGGCGGTGGTCAGGGTGGCACGCAGCTCGGTGGGGTGGTGTGCGTAGTCATCAATCACCAGTGCACCGTTGCACTCGCCGTATACCTCAAAGCGGCGGCCGGCACCCTTGAAGCTCAGGGCGGCCTCGGCACACTGCTCCACGGTCAGGCCTGCAAAGCGGCACACAGCGCACATGGCCAGTGCGTTGTAAATGTTGTGGCGGCCCGGCACCGACAGGCGGATGTGGCCGGTGACCTTGCTCCACTCCTTGAGGTCGAACTCAAAGAAGCCGGGCTTGTATTCATTCACGTTGACGGCCTGGTAGTCGCCATCGTTGTCAATGCCGAATGTGCGCACGCGGCGGTCCAGCGTGTACATAACGTCCATGGTGTTCTTGTCGTCTGCATTGGCAAAGATCATGAACTGGGTCATCAGGGCAAAGCGCTTAAAGGCAAACTTCAGCTCGCCCATGCTGCCGTAGTAATCCAGATGGTCGTTGTCAATGTTCAGCACCACCGACAGATACGGGGTGAGCTTGAGGAAGGTCTCTGCAAACTCGCAGGCCTCGATCACAATGTCATCGCCCTTGCCGGCCTTGCCGTAACCGTTGATCAGGGGCAGCTTGCCGCCAATGACGGCAGAGGGGTCCTTGCTGGCCAGTTCCAACGCGGTGGTGATCATGGACGTGGTGGTGGTTTTGCCGTGGGTGCCGGACACGCAGATGCTCTGCTTGTAAAGGCGGCTGACGTAGCCCAGCAGCACGCTGCGCTCAATGGTGGGGATGCCGTAGGAGGCGGCGGCATTCAGCTCCACATTGTCCTTGGAGATGGCGGCGGAATACACCACCAGGTCGGTGCCGATCACATTGTCGGCGCTGTGGCCCAGGCTGACCTTCACACCCATCTCACGCTCATAGCGGATGATGCTGCCGTCCAGCACATCGCTGCCGGAGATCTCGTAGCCTTTGGCGGCCAGGATCTGGATCAGCGGGTACATGCCGCTGCCGCCGCATCCGATGAAGTGGATCTTTTTTACATTGTCCAGCAGATGCTGGTTGTAGTCGGTGTACATGAACATAGTAAGGCAACCTCCAAATACTCAACGGCCGCAGAGCAGACCGATTCCATCCATTTGCTTGGGATACATCTTATTATATAATTTTTGGCGCACAAAATAAACAGGTAAACCCGAATTTTCGGAAAGAACCATAAATCTTTCGGTGAATTTGTAACATCTGTACAAGAAAAAGCGGTTATACTGTGCAGCCTGTGCGGTGCTTCATAGAAGATTTACATTTCCGACCGCGTGGATACTTCACAATCTTGAACATTCTGTGTTACAATAGGCGGGAAAACAAATACAGCGGCAAGCAAAAAAGGAGAACGGACATGAAGATCAAGATCACAGCAGACAGCACCTGCGACCTGTCGGCAGAGCTTTTGCAGAAATGGGATATCTCGCTGATGCCCATGCACATCCTGATGGGGGAGGAAAGCTACCTGGACGGCGTGACGGTGCGCCCGGCGGATGTATTTGCCCATGTGAACGCGGGCGGAAAGATGCCGAAATCTGCGGCAGCAAATCTTGTGGAATATACGGAATTCTTTGCCCCGTTTGCGCAGGAGTATGAACCGCCCCAGAAATAGTAGACATGCACAAAAAGAGCCCCGTGCAGGGTAAAT
>CAVIXY010000127.1:0-5365 GCA_963646665.1 Bacteroides sp. CAG:545 | reverse complement strand
GCGGCGTGGGCATCCCGTACCGCCCGGAGCAGACCGAAAACGACATCATGGCCATTGGCGAAGGGGTGCACAAGAAGTTTGAAGAGATCCTGGTGCCTGCAGGCATGGGCGATGTGGCCATCTTTACCGAGATGGGCCGCTTTACCACCGGCCCCTACGGCGCTTTGGTGGCAACGGCCATCCACGAAAAGCACATCTATAAAGAGTACATCGGCCTGGATGCCTGCGCAGCCAACCTGATGCGCCCTGCCATGTACGGCGCTTATCATCACATCACCGTGCTGGGCAAAGAGGATGCTCCCTGCGACCACATGTACGATGTGGTGGGCGGCCTGTGCGAGAACAACGACAAGTTTGCCATTGACCGGATGCTGCCGAAGATCGACATCGGCGACATTGTGTATATTCACGATACCGGTGCCCACGGTTCTGCTATGGGCTACAACTACAACGGCAAGCTGCGCAGCGCCGAGGTGCTGCTGTGCGAGGACGGCACCCACCGCCTGATCCGCCGCGCCGAGACCCCCCGCGACTACTTTGCAACGCTGGACTTCCTGCCGCTGATGAAGCCGCTGTTTGAGGATTAACCCTCTCGGCTTCGCTGTGCTCAGCAGCTCCCCCGAAGGGGGAGTTTTTCTCCTACTGCTCCAAAGGTTACTCTCCGGACAAAAGAAATGCCTGTCCGTCAAAGCGCGGAAAGCTCGCCCTTCGGGAGAGCTGGCAAAGCCGGCAGGTTTTGACTGAGAGGGTTATAAAATCAATACAACGAGGTACAAGCATGTTTTTTGGATTTCAGCTCACCTGCGGCCTGATGATGGTCTTTTACGGCTACTCGGTCATGAAGAATCCCCGGGTGTGGGGTGACCAGGGCCGCCGCGCCGTCAAGGCCGAACACTTTGAAGAATACTGCCGCCAGAACGGGCTGTTCTTCCTGAAAGCGGGCTGCGTGATGGCTCTGATCGGTGCACTGGATGCCCTGATCTCGCTGGATTCGCTGCTGTACCTGCTGCTGTATGTGTTCGGGTTTGCGTTTGCGTTCTATCCGCTGTCGCGCTGGTGCAAGGCCAATGAAGGGTTCAGCTGGCCGTGGCCCCATGTGAAGAGCGAGAAAAAGCGCATCAAAGAACTGCGGAAAGAGCAGGAAGCAAACAACAAAAACGAAAAATAAGCCATAAAAGCAAAGGCTGCTGCACTTGTCGTGCAGCAGCCTTTTTACAATGTATTTTTAAACCGGCAGCGCATCAATGGCGCTTTGCAGTTTTTGGTAGAACTGCCCCAGATGGTACCCGTCAATGAACCGGTGGTTCACTTCCAGGCTCATGCCCAGCAGTTCGCGGCCATTCTCCGGGACATATTTGCCCCAGGTAATGCGGGGAATGTTGTCGTCCCTGTCAAAGTCCCGCTCGTTGGTGCAGGCGGTCAGGTCGAACCACGGTGTGCAGGAAAAATAGATCAAAGCATCCGTTTCGCCGTCCTGGTCCAGAAAGCTCTGCTGGGCATCGCTTCTGGCCTTGGCGGCGCGGCAGAATTCTTCCAGCGTCCCCGTTTTGGGCAGGGTGACAATGTGGAACTGCTCACTGCCGGGTTTTAAATCGGTCAGGCTGGGAATGCGCTCGTCCAGCAGGTAGATTTCGCCGCCCCGGATGGTATAGCGGAAATTCTCTACGGCATTCACAGCGTCTGTGGCCAGGGCACCCAGCGCATAGTAAAAAGAAAGGCCGTGGGCTTTGGTGTAAGCATGGAGATTGGTCACATCCACCCGGAACGTGACGCTGTAAAACGGCTGTGATACCCCGGAAAAGAACCGGAACAGTTCGGCCCGCGGCCAGGTGGAAAGGTCAATCTTGCGCATGAAAAGCTCACTCCATATCGTACCGTTTCATAGTTTCCAGCTTGCGGGATTCGTGCTTTTCGTAGTAGCCGATGAGGGTGCCCTCTGCGTCCCGCAGGGCTACCATGTAAACGTCCCGGTCATGTTTTTCATCGTGATAGGTAAAAATGAGGTTGTGGCTCTTGTCGGCCGCAAACCAGTCCACCACGTTCTGGATGGCGGCCACAGACTGCGGGTTGTGGCACAGCATCAGGTTCCGGCCCAGCAGGGAAGCACCGCCGTATTTGGCGTAGTCGTGGATGGCAGAGGGGTTCATATAGAGGATCGTGTGGTTCAGATCGCAGATCACCACATGCTCGCGGTCCTGGTCGATGATGCTTTTGAAATAGGTGTTCAGTTCCATGCGTCATTCTCCTTTGGCAGAGTCCGGCTTGCTCTTGTCCAATGCTTCAAACTGCTGCACGATCTGCGGGTCTTTCAGCTTGATGACCTTGCCGGACAGGTAGTGCAGGGTGTTTTCTTCCGGAATGTCCAAAAAACTCACCCGTACCGCACACAGAGCCTGCGTTTTGGTGCCGGTGCGCTCGTTCATTTTGCGGTTGCCGTATTTGATGTCGCCCAGCACCGGCCGGCCCAGATAGGCCAGATGGGCGCGGATCTGATGGGTGCGGCCGGTGATCAGCCCGATCCTGCACAGTGCAAATGGCCCGGCGGTGCGCAGCACATCCACATCTGTGATGATCTGCTTGCGGTGCTCGTCCTGCGCCTGATGGGCATGGATGCTCACCTTGTTGTTTTTTTCGTCATGCTCCCACCAGGCTGTGAACCGCCCGGACTGCGGGATACCCACCGTGATGGTGTAGTATTCCTTTTTGAGCAGGTCGGTGCGGATGATCTCGTTCATATCCCGCAGCGCAGCGTAGCTCTTGGCGGCAATCACCAGGCCTTCGGTGCCGCGGTCCAGCCGGTTGCAGATGCCGGGTTTGAAGCGGTTTTCGCCGTGAGGATCATATTCGCCCTTCTCCGCCAGATACTGGGTAAAGGCATCCACCAGGTTGGCATCGCCGGTGCGGTCGCTGTGGCACAGCAGGTGCGTGGGCTTGTACAGCACAGCAATGTTGTCATCCTCGTAGATCACGGTTACTTTGGGCTGCTTCGGCTGCTTTTTGGGGGCCGCTTTGGGCGCAGGCCTGGCACCTTCCGGCGGGAAAAACTCATCGTTGATGTACAGTTCGATCAGGTCCCCGGCCTGCAGGCGGTATTCCGGCGCGGCTTTTTTGCCGTTTACCTTCACCCGCTTGTTGCGGAAACTCTTGTACAAAAGGCTGGTGGGAAAATCGCGCGTCACGCTCTGTACAAAGCGCGACAGGCGCACGCCGTCATCGTTGGCGGTTGCGGTGTATTGTTTCATGGACGTTCCTTTTTATCAATGGTTTGTAGTGCTGCGATTTGACAGAGATTCGTTGAAATGCTATACTGATAGCAGAATAGAGATTGCAATAAATCACCAGCTAAATCATAGCAGAAATGCCAGGGCTTTGCAAGAGAAAAGGAGGAATGTGCGGTGCCGTCCATCAGCATGTTTTATGGGATTATTATTTATATGTACCGCGATGATCATCGTCCTCCGCATTTTCATGCGTTTTATCAGGATTGCAAAGCGGTGTTTTCTCTGGACGGTGAACTAATGGAAGGAAAAATGCCGCGAAAACAGTGTGCGTTCATCAAGGCGTGGGCATTGCTGCACGAAGATGAACTGAAGGCAAACTGGACACTGGCAGAAGCAAAGCAGGCTCTTTATAAAATTGAGCCGCTTCGCTGAAAGGAGTATGCCATGAAAATGATGTATGACCCGGATCTTCAGGATTATATCTGCTGTGCAGATAAACCGGTATTTGGGATTGACAGCATCTGTCCGACAGAAGATTACCGGTTGACAATTTGCTTCAACAACGGAGAAACGCGGCAGTTCGATGCCCGCAAGCTGATGGAAGAGCCGATTTTTGAGCCATTGAAAAATGTAAGGCTTTTCATGCAGGCGCACACGGATGGTGTAGCCGTGCTGTGGAATGAGGATCTGGACGTTGCACCGGAATATCTTTATGAAAACAGCGAACCAGCCTGAATACAGAACACAAAGAAGAATGCTCATCGGCCGTTTGGCAGGTGAGCATTTTTGTATGGGTACAGGATATTTTTTGCAGAACGCTTGAGTTTGCGGTGCAAAATGGGTACTATTATAGCAAAGAACCGGAACGGAAAAGGAGTACCGCCATGGCAGAACACAAACGGCATCAGGGGCACCGCCAGCGGATGCGGGAGCGGGTGCAGAACTACGGGCTGGACAGCCTGGCACCCCATGAGGCACTGGAGTATATCCTGTATCTGACCAACGCCCAGAAAGATACCAACGGCATTGCCCACGATCTGATTGAACGGTTCGGTGACTTTGCCGGGGTGCTGGAAGCCAGCGAGGAAGAATTGTGCACCGTGGAGGGCGTTGGCCCCGCCACGGCCCGGATGCTGCACCTGCTGCCCCAGATCTGCGGATATTACAGCCGCAGCCGTACCAGCGCCGCCCGCTGCATCAAAACCACCGAGCAGATGGGCAGCTATCTGATGGCAAAGTTTGCCTGGTCGGATTACGAGCGGGCCATGCTGGTGAGCCTGGACAGCCGCAAGCGGGTGCGGGCAGCCGTCTGGCTGCGGGAAGGCACCAGCGACCGGGTGATTCTGGACATCAAAGGCGTGGTAGCGGCGGCCATCAAGGGCGGCACGGATGCGGTGGTACTCTGCCACAATCACCCCAATGGCGTGGCCCTGCCTTCCATGGAAGATATGGACGCCACCGGCAGCATTGCCCGGGCGCTGGGGCTGGTCAATATCCATCTGCTGGATCATTTTATCCTGACGGACAGCGAGTATTTCTCCATGCGGGATGCAGGCCGCCTGCCCATTTACGACTTTAAAACCGGCACGCTGTTCTGGCCCTGAGCCAAAAGACTGTTTACATTATAAAACTGATGTGCTATAATTGACATGGAAAATACAACCGATTGTGGTTCTCTGCCCAAAAGAGAATCGGAAGGGAGGCCTTTGTGGCAGACGAGAAATTTGAACTGGTGTCGGCTTATCAGCCCACCGGCGACCAGCCGCAGGCCATTGAACAGTTGGTGGAAGGGGTGCAGCGGGGTGACCGCTGCCAGACCCTGCTGGGCGTGACCGGCAGCGGCAAAACCTTTACCATGGCAAACGTCATTGCAAAATGCAACCGGCCCACGCTGGTGCTGGCCCACAACAAAACGCTGGCGGCCCAGCTGTGCACCGAGTTTCGCTCGTTTTTTCCGCACAATGCGGTGGAATATTTTGTCAGCTACTACGACTACTACCAGCCGGAAGCCTATATTCCCAGCACGGACACCTACATTGAAAAGGACAGCGCCATCAACGATGAGATCGACCGCCTGCGCCACTCGGCCACGGCGGCGCTTTCGGAGCGGCGGGACGTCATCATCGTGGCGTCAGTGTCCTGCA
>CAVIXY010000126.1:0-5442 GCA_963646665.1 Bacteroides sp. CAG:545 | reverse complement strand
CTTCTGCGCTGAGGCGCACAGCCGCATACTGCCGGTCCGGCACAAAGGCCACAAATTCATCGCCGCCAATGCGGTAGCAGTGCCCCTTGCCAAACAGCAGACGCATACAGCGGGCCACTTCCCGCAGCATCTGGTCGCCCTGCTCATGGCCCTTGGCGTTGTTCATCTCGTGCAGGCCGTTTGCGTCCACGTACACGCAGCTGAGCGAAAGCTCACAGCGGGAGATCCAGGCCATGCGGCCGTCCTCGTAGGCGTTGCGGTTCTGCAGGCCGGTGAGCAGGTCGTGGGTGGCGGACTCCTGCAGCTTGCTGCGGGTGACAAAATTCTGATGCATGGAGTGCATCATGATGGTGGAGATGATGCAGGACACCGCCCCGAACACCACACAGTCCACAATGTCCAGAATCAGCACCCGGCCATTTTCCAGCCGCAGGGCCAGTAGAATGAACACCGTTACAAAGAACAGCACATTCAGAATGTGCTGGAACGGCGGCATGACAAACAGCAGCGGCACCGCCAGCAGAAACGCCACAAAGCTCACTGAGAGATCCTGGGGTGAGTGGAGCGCCACCACAATGCCCAGAGCATACAGCAGCGCGGCAAAGGCGTACATGAGCCACTTCAAAAACAGGCCGTTCTGTTCCGGAAAGGCCATTTCCAGTGCCAGAAGCACCAGGCAGATGGCAAACCCCACCCCGTACAGCAGGCCGTTTGCCCGCAGCGGCTCCACAATGCCGGCCAAAATGGTGACCACCAGCAGAAAAAAGCAGGCAATGGCCAGGTAGATGCGCAGTTTTTTCCGGTTGTCCTGCAGGATCTCCGGCTGCACCTCGGCATAGTCCTCCGGTTCGATTCCTGCATAGAACAACAGTTTCTGGAATTTGCCCATCCGTTCCACGCCCCTCCCCTGGATCTGATCCTGCCGCAAAAGCCGGTTTGCTTTATTTTATCACGTTTCCCCGCCAAAGGGAACCGTCTTTTGCACAATTCCGCCGCCCGATGTGGAAAACCCCGGCCCCGCCCGCAGCAGCAAAAAAATCCGCAGCCCGAAGGCTGCGGATCGCTTCAAAGCATATTCCGGGGGTTACAGCTCGATCTTGCCAAAGCTGAAATCGGCAAAATCGTCCACACGCTCGGTGCGCTTGGGTGCCACCGGTGCGGCGCTCTCGGCGTCACGGGGGGCATAGGTGCGCTCCGGCACACTGGACGGGCGCGGGCCGCGGCCATTGGCCGGGCGGCTGCCACGGTAACCGCCGCGGCTGCCATTGCGGTCGCCGCGGTCCGAACGGCTGCCGCCGCGATAGCCGCCATTGCGGTTTCCGCCGGGGCGGCGGTTATTGCCGCCGCGTCCGCCGCGGGGGCGGCGCTCACCGTAGGTGTTCTCGGTCTGGGCATCGGGTGCCGTGGAGTAGATGACCACGCGGCGGTCACGGCCTTCGCCCTTGCTCTCGCTGCGCACACCCTCCATCTTGCTGATGGCCGAGTGGATGATACGGCGCTCGTAGGGGTTCATCGGCTCCATGGCAAAGCTGCGGCCGGTCTTGCGCACCTTGGTGCCAATGCGCTGTGCCAGGGCGGTCAGGTCGCTTTCGCGCTTGTCGCGGTAACCGGCCACATCCAGGCCCAGCTTGATGTAATCGCCTTCCAGGCGGTTGGCCACCAGGCTTGCCAGGTAAGAAAGGCTCTCCATGGTCTCGCCGCGGCGGCCGATCAGGGCACCCAGCTTGTCGCCGTCCAGACGGATGATGGTTGCTTCGCCCTTCTGCACAGCGCTGAAGGTCACGTTCTCCACGCCCATCTTGGCGATCACTTCCTGCAGGTAGTCCACGGCAGCCTTCACCTTGGCGTTCTCTTCGATCACGATGGGAACTTCGGTCTCTTCTTCCTCGGCAGCGGGCTGCTCTGCAGCAGCTTCTGCAGCGGGGGCCGCAGGCTCTTCTGCCTTTTCTTCCGGCTGTGCTTCGGGGGCGGGCTGTGCGGGAACCTGCTCAGCGGCAGGCTCTGCCTGCACCGGCTGTGCTTCCACGGCGGGCTGCACCGGAGCCTTTTCTTCCACGGGAGCGGCAGCCGGGGCATCCGGCTCTTCCACGCTCACGTGCACCTTGGCGGGGGTGAGCTTCAGGCCCAGAAAACCGGTTTTCTGGGGCATTTCCAGCACTTCATAGCTGACATTCAGATCATCGGCCTGTACGCCCAGCAAAGCGCAGGCTTTGGCGCGTGCTTCATCGACCGTCTTGCCGGTCGCTTCCTGTGTACGGATCATAACCGTTGCCTCCCTTTTTATTCTTTGTCCTGCTTGTTCAGCTCGCTCAGCGGCACGGTGCGCTCGTCCTTGTAGCGCTCTTCGTCCAGCTTGCGGGCATACTCCAGGCGGCGCTTGTTCATCTCACTGGCGGAAAGGTTCTTTTCCACGGTCTTGCCGGTCTTGGGGTCGGTGACCTGGATGGTGGTGTTCTTCACACCGCGCTTTTCCTGCTTTTTCTTGGCAGCGATCTGCTCTTCCACTTCCTTGCGCATCTTCACAGGGTCATACACCTTGCGCATCACCTGGGTCTGCACGGTCATGACAATGTTGGAAATGACGTAGTACAGAGAGAATGCCAGCGGGTAGGTAAAGCAGAAGAACAGGTACAGCAGCGGCATCATGTACATGGTTACCTTCATGCTGCCCTGCAGCTGCTGGCCGGAAGCCTTCATGCTGATGTGGGTGGACAGGAACATGGTGATCACAGACAGCAGCGGCAGCAGCAGGTCCATGGACAGGCTGATCTGCGGGATGCGGGTCAGGTCAATGCCCAGGAAGTTCATGTGCTGGCTGAACTCGGTGATGGTTGCGATCTGATCGGCGGTAAAGCAGCCCAGAACGCCGCTGTTGCCGGCCACGACCTGTGCAATGATGTTGGTATCACGGGTGATGGCAGTAAAGGAGATGCCGCCGGCAGTCATGGCTTCCCCGGCTGCGGTCAGGGCTGCAGCGCTGATGTGGAAAATGCGCTGCAGGGGGTTGTACACCACGCCGATAACGCCGAACATGACCAGGAAGTTGAGCAGCATGGGCAGGCAGCCTGCCGTGGGGCTGTAGCCGTACTCCTGCTGCAGCTTGAGCATTTCTTCCTGCTGCTTTTCGGGCTTATCCTTGTACTTGTTCTGGATCTCCTGCAGCATGGGCTGGAAGGCCGACATTTTGGCGGTGCTCTTCTGCTGGCTGAGCTGCAGGGGGATCTTTACGATGTTGATGAGCAGCGTAAAGAGGATGATGTCCCAGCCATAATTGGGGAGCAGCTTGTAGATCCACTCCATCACATAGCCGAGAGGAGCGCTTAGGATGTAGAAAAAGTTCATACCTTTGTCCATTCTGCCCCGCCTGTGGCACGGGACGTGTTATTTTTTATCGTAGGACACACTGCCCACAGTGCAGCGCGTCACAAGAAGCTAAAATTTATGCCGCGCGGAAAACAGCTTTGCCGGTTTCAGCTGCCGGGCGGGATTGGTCCACCGGCCAGCCTCCGGCACGGGGTCAAAGCCCCATCTGCCCAGCGGGTTGCACCGGGCAATGCGCCAGGCCCCCAGCAGCACCCCTTTGATGCAGCCGTGGGTCTGAATGGCCTGCATGGTGTAGTTGCTGCAGCTGGGGGTGAACCGGCAGCTGCGGCCGATCCAGGGGCTGAGGGTGTACTGATAACCCCGGATCAGGGCGCACAGGGCACCCCGGCAGGCTTTTTGCAGGGTTGTCACGGCTGGGCCTGTTCCGGCTGTTTGGCCTTGCGGGCCGGGGGCAGCGCGGCGGGCGGCGGTGCGTCCGGGCGCTTGGCCTTGTCCGGCAGGCCGGCCTGGGCAAACAGCTTGGCCACAATGCTGCTGAGCTGCCAGCTCTTGAGCCGGGGGGTCATGCCACGGGCCACAAACACCAGGTCGTACCCGCCGATGTTGTAGTCCAGATGTTCGTCAATGGCGGCCTTCATCACGCGGCGCGCGCGGTTGCGCTGCACGGCGTGGCCGATCTTTTTGGTGGCGGTCAGGCCCACGCGGGTGCGTTTGCCGCGGGTTTTGAGCACGTACAGCACCAGCGCCTGGTTGACGTAGGATTTGCCGCGGGCATACACGCGGCCAAACTCGCTGTTGCGGCGGATGGGACGATAGCGCATTGCTTCGGCGCCTCCTTTCGTTTCGTCCGGGTGTGCCCATGGGGTACACTCTTTAGCCAGTATAGCAAAAATTTTTCGACTTTAAAAGCCCATGCGGGCATTTTTACGAAAATTCTTTCCGGAATAAAAAAATAAGACCGCCAATTCCATATCAGCGGTCTTTTGTGCGCATATTCATTTCTGCGCCGGATCCCGTCATAAAAGGCCGGATCAGACAGTCAGGCTCTTGCGGCCCTTTGCACGGCGAGCATTGATGACCTTGCGGCCGTTCTTGGTGCTCATGCGGGTCAGAAAGCCATGAACTTCCTTGCGCTGACGCTTCTTGGGCTGAAAAGTTCTCTTCATGGTTGTATCCTCCGTAAAAACTCGTCCCCGATGATGGGGTTTCTTCTGGTCCCAAAATGGGGACAGGCTTGCAATTCAACAGTATATCGCACAGTATGGCGTTCTGTCAAGCATTTTTTTGCTTTCCTGCAAACTTTTTTTGTGAAAAGATTTTCAACTTTTTCACCATTCTGCCGTGGAAAACTCAGCAGGCACAAGATATTGTGGCTGCTGCAGCCGGGTGCCACAATGCCGGAAACAGGGCTTTTTTTATGTATTATAAATTACATTATATAAATATGGACGCAGGGAGTATTTTGTGGTATACTAACCTCGTATCAGCAGCATTGTTGAAAACTTTAACGGAGTGGATGTTTTATGGATTCTTTCAAGGACGTTTTAGAGGCCGCCCAGGCATACTGCAAAACGCAGATGGCTGAGCCGACCTATAATCTCTATATTGATGGCCTGGAGCCGATCAGCTTCGAGGACTCCAGCCACATCACCCTTTCGGTGCGCAACGACTTCATCTGTAAGATCGTGACGGACCGCTACCTCGGCCTGCTCAAGGAGGCCTTTAAAACCGTGCTGGGCTTTGACGTGGACATCACGCTGGTGGTGCCCAGCACCCCGCCCCACGAGGTGGTGCTGGCCCAGCAGTACGAGGCAAACCCCGCCTCCCCGCAGGGCAACTACGAATTCACCTTCGAGAACTTCATCAAAGGCCCGTCCAACCAGTTTGCGTTTGCTGCTGCGCAGGCGGTGGCGGCCAACCCCTCCGGTGCCTACAACCCGCTGTTCATCTACGGCGGCTCGGGCCTTGGCAAAACCCATCTGCTCACGGCCATCCAGACCGAGATCAAGCGCACCCACCCCGACTTTGTGATCATGTACGTGACCTGCGAGCAGTTCACCAACGAGCTGATCGCCGCCATCCGCGCCGGCAGCACCGAGGACTTCCGCATGAAGTACC
>CAVIXY010000125.1:0-5699 GCA_963646665.1 Bacteroides sp. CAG:545 | reverse complement strand
GATGACGGTGAGGTTCCACCTGTTCCCATTCCGAACACAGAAGTTAAGCTCACTTGTGCCGAAGATAGTTCGCTGGAAACGGCGCGTGAAAATAGGTAGTCGCCGACTTGAACAGAACGTCTTGAGATTTTTCTCAAGGCGTTTTTTCTTTGTGTGTTTGCCTGAAAGTTTTGCATAAAACAATAAAAAGCGGCCCCGCCGCGTTGTGCATACAACGTGACGGGGCCGCATAGTTTATTGGGTGGGGGTTCCTTCAGGAGAGGAGATTCTGCTTAGCCCTTGCCTGCGCAGCCGAACAGCTCGATCTTCTCCTTGCACTTGGCTTCGATGGCCTTGCAGCCGGGAGCCAGCAGCTTGCGGGGGTCAAAGCCCTTGCCCTGCTGATCATTGCCCTCTTCGATGTACTTACGGGTGGCTTCCGCAAACACCAGCTGGCACTCGGTGTTGATGTTGATCTTGGAAACGCCCAGGCTGATGGCTTTTGCGATCATCTCATCGGGAATGCCGGTGCCGCCGTGCAGAACCAGGGGAATGTTGTTGGTAGCCTTGTGGATGCGGTCCAGAGCCTCAAAGTCCAGGCCCTTCCAGTTTGCGGGATACACGCCGTGGATGTTGCCGATGCCGGCAGCCAGGAAGTCAATGCCCAGAGCGGTGATCTTGGCGCACTCCTCGGGGTCAGCAATTTCGCCAGCGCCCACAACGCCGTCCTCAACGCCGCCGATGGAACCAACCTCGGCCTCGATGCTCATGCCGTGTGCATGGGCCAGAGCAACCAGCTCGGTGGTCTTTTCCACGTTCTCCTCAATGGAGCAGTGGCTGCCATCGAACATGATGGAAGAGAAGCCCGCATCAATGCAGGCCTTGCAGCCTTCGTAGGTGCCGTGATCCAGGTGCAGAGCAACGGGAACGGTGATGCCCATGGAATCCACCATGGCATTGACCATAGCAGCAACGGTCTTGAAACCGGTCATGTACTTGCCGGCACCCTCAGAGACACCCAGGATAACAGGGCTCTTGGTCTCTTCGCAGGCGGTCAGGACTGCCTTGGTCCACTCCAGGTTATTGATGTTGAACTGAGGCACACCATAGTGGCCATCACGTGCTTTGAGCAGCATTTCGGTTGCATTTACCAACATTATTCATTACCTCCACAATATGATTGGGGTTTTGGATTGCCCCATGCCCACTTTGCGCATGGCTTAACAAACCTACATCGTTAGTATACCCCAAACGGCAGGCAAAATCAATCCAATCAAGCGGTTTTTCTTCGCAAACAGGGGCTGGATGTAGCGCACACCTGCGGCGCGGTTCGACCGGAAAAGACGAAATGCATCAAAATTCTATGCAGTGCGCAACATCCGCGTGGGAAACCGGATGCGGGAAAAAAGACGGATTTTCCACATCTTTTCACATTCGTCAAAATGATGTTGGTGGATCTTGCAAAATATGACAGGGTTCGACCCGAAAAATTGTCAGAATTCCAACTTGAAAATTACAATTTGTACGCTGTCTGCGGCAGAATGTCGAACCAAATTGTGGAAAACTGCGTGGAAAGTGTTTAATTCCACCGGGAAAACAGGCATTGCAGCTGGACTTTTGAACATTTTCCACATGGTTTTCAACTTGTGGAAAAATCAGGGGTGCTCTACGGAATGTATAGCGCGTTTTTGTGGAAAACTTTGCAGGCTGGCAAAACAACGGCAGACAGGCTGCAGGGCCGCAAAACATTTCTGCAAAAAAGAATGCGGCACAGGGTGGTACGGCAGGCGAAAAAATTCTGCCGCCGGCCGGATAAAAAACGGCATTTGGCTGGCAAAGGCGGGCTGCTTATGCTATACTTTACGTTGGAGCAGTCTCGAAAAAAACCAGCATGGCGCACCGCCGTGCTTCCGATAGAAATCAAAGGAGAAAACAACATGGAAGAGAAAAATCAGCCGCGCCGTCCGCGCCGCAATGCGGAAGAGCAGCAGCCGAAAAACGAGAGCCTTGTATACGGCAAAAATCCGGTGACGGAACTGCTGAAAAGCGGTTCCGGCGTGGACACAGTGCTGATCGCTGAGGGCATGGCACCGGCCGTGGCGGCGTATTATACAGCTCTGGCCAAGGAGGCCGGGGCAACGGTCAAGCGGGTGCACCCTAACAAACTGCGCCTGATGACCGGCACCGAGAGCCACCAGGGCGTGGCCGCCTTTGCCAGCGAGATCGAATATGCAACCGTGGAGGATCTGCTGGCTGCCGCCCGGGAAAAGGGCGAGCCACCCTTTCTGGTGCTGAGCGATGGCATTGAGGACCCCCACAACCTGGGCGCTGTGATGCGCAGCGCACTGCTGTGCGGCGCCCACGGCATTGTGATCCCCAAGCGGGGCGGTGCATCCGTGACCCCCACCGTGATCAAATCCAGCGCAGGTGCCGCAGAGCGCCTGCCGGTGGCCCGTGTGGCCAACATCGGCGAGACCATCCGCCGCTTGAAGGATCAGGGCGTGTTTGTTTACTGCGCCGACATGGACGGTGTATCCCTGCGCAAAAATAACCTGACCGGCCCCATTGCACTGGTGCTGGGCAGCGAGGGCAGCGGCGTGTCGCAGCTGGTCAAGAAGCTGTGTGACGGTGTGGTGCGGCTGGATATGGCAGCCCCGGGCACCGGTGTGGACAGCTATAATGTGTCGGTGGCTGCCGGCATCATCCTGTACGAGATCCAGTCTCAGCGCGCGGCGCTGAATGCGTGAGAAAGCGCAGTCCGTAACTCCACCAACCCAAACAGGAGGGACAAGGATGCCAAAGAAACACGAGGAACACGGCGCGGTGCCGCAGGACGAGAACGCCGCGCGCGATGAGAAGTTCCGCAGCTTTTTCAGCACAACGGTAGCGGATATTCCGGCGGAAATGGCGCGCCGCGATGAAGAACAAAAACAGGAAAAGTCCCGGGGGCTGTTCGGGCGGCTGTTCGGCCATGCCGAAAAAAAGCCGGAACCGGAAGCTGAGCCGGGGCTGGAGATCCCCACGGGCGAGATCCTGCTGGGGGCAGATGCTGGCAGTGAGCCGCCTTCCGATATGGACCTAGTGCTGCGCACGGCAGATCCCGGCTCGGAATTCCCGCAGCCGAAGCAGCCTGCAGCCGAACCACAGAAGCAGTCTGCCGCAGTGCCCATTCATACCTGGAAGCCGGAGCCGAAGCCCCAGCCGGAACCGCCGCAGGCTGCGGAAACGGGCAAGCCTGCCGCACCGGACAAGGCGGCAGAACCCTACCCGCCGGAACCGCTGACTGCAGAGCCGGAAAAACCGGCTCCGGTGCCGCCTGCCCCGGCCCCCAGGGTTGAGCCGAAACCGGCAGCAAAGAAGGCCTCCAAGCCCAAAAAGGCTGCCGCGCCGGAACCGCTGCTGCCCCAGGAGCAGCAGGAGCTGCAGGAAATGCAGCAGCTGAAGGATATGATCAACGGCATGAGCCGCCCGGCACCCGCTGCCGCCCCGGCCCCGAAGCCGCAGCAGGCGGCGGAACCGGCCAAGGCGGAACCGGTCCGCCCGGCCATGGTGTTTGCAGCGGCACAGAAAAACGAAAAACCGGAAAAGAAATCTGTGTTCCAGATGTTCGGGGAGGGCGAGGACGAACCGGCTGCAAAGCCGGAGCCTGCCGCTGCACCGGATGCGGCGGAAAAAGCGGAGGACACCCTGAGCCTGCCGCTGATCCCGCTGGAAGAGGAAAAGGACAAGGCAGAGCCTGCACCGGAACCCAAGGCGGAACCGGAAGCCCCGGTGCTGACTACCGAGGCAGAGGATGCTGCCCCGGCCCCGGAAGAGACCGATGCCGCAGAGCCGGAGGCCCCGGAGTCCACCGGCGACAAGCTGCACCGGATGAGCGCAGAGCTGACTCTGCGCTGCGTGCTGTCCGGCATTCTGGCTGTGGTGCTGCTGCACTTTGGCTTGGTGGCAGACCGGCTGCTGCCGGCACTGGCCGTGCTGGACCCGGATGCCGCCCCGGCAGCTTTCTACGCGGCAAACCTGCTGCTGTTTGCAGTCAGCCTGGTGGTGGGCTATCCGGTGCTGCGCGATGGCCTGCAGGGCCTGCGCGGCAGACCTTCGGCGGATACAATGCCTGCCCTGGCGGCGGTGGCTGCACTGCTGCAGGCGGTGCTGGCTTTGCTGAATGCGGACGCTTACCGCAGCACCGAGGGGCTTTCGCTGCTTACCGGTATTGCGGCCCTGGGGCTGTTCCTGGCTTTGCTGGGCAGCCGCGTGATGCTGGCAGCGGTGCAGGGCGGTTATGAGCTGGCCAAAGAGGACCCGGAACAGCAGGGTGCCTGCCGCGTCAAGGACAAAGATCTGATCCGCGCTCTGGCACGGGATCTGGAACAGAAGGACCCCTGGGTGCTGGTCAGCCGCCCGCAGACGGCAGGCGACAGCTTTGTGGAGCAGAGCCTGGGCGAGCGCGCAAGCGAGCGCCGTGCCCGCAAAAATGCCCGCATTCTGCTGGCTGTGGCCGTGCTCAGCGGGCTGGCCTTTCTGCTGACGGGCAACGGTGCCAACCGTGCCGTGGCGGCGCTGACCGCCGTGCTGTGCATGGGCGCACCGCTTTCCTCCACCCTGATCGCCGGTCTGGCTGCGCTGCGGATGCAGTGTACGGCAGCGGCAGCCGGGGCAGTGGTGCCCGGCTGGGCCGCACTGGAAGAGCTGGGCGGCGTGGACACCATTCAGGTGGACGCCGATGACCTGTTCACCCCGGATAGCGTGACGCTGAAAGACATCCGCATCTTCAAGGGCGGCCGTATCGACCGCGCCATTCTGTATGCGGCCAGCATCCTGAATGAGAGCTGCGGCACCCTGCAGGGCCTGTTCCGGCAGATCGTGGAGGACCGTACCGACATCCTGTTCCCGGTCAAGGATCTGGAGGTGCACCGCGGGCTGGGCTTTACGGCCTGGTGCGACAACAACCGGGTGCTGATCGGCACCCGCCGCTACATGGAGCAGGAGGGCGTGGCTCTGCCGGATGAGGAATACGAGAACGAGCATTCCAAGAACGGGGAGCTGCAGATCCTGTACCTGGCCGTGTCCGGCAGCCTGCACGCCATGTTTGTGCTGCACTACGTGGGCGGCCGCAACGTAGCCCGCAGCCTGAACGTGCTGCAGCGGGAGAACATCCGCCTGCTGGTCACCTGCCTGGACCCCAGCCTGATGGCCCATCACATCACGGAAGCCTACCACCTGCCGGAGGGCATGATCACCCTGCTGGACGGGGAGCAGTGCGCCGCTGTGGAACAGACGGAGCCTGCGGCCAACGGCCCCTGCTGCCTGTACCATCACAAGGGCTTTGCCAGCCTGACGGGCGGCTTACAGGCCGCCGACCAGGCCCAGAAC
The DNA here is from genome assembly GCA_963646665.1 of Bacteroides sp. CAG:545. Taxonomy (GTDB): domain Bacteria; phylum Bacillota; class Clostridia; order Oscillospirales; family Ruminococcaceae; genus Faecalibacterium. Next base: position 350 of record CAVIXY010000125.1, on the reverse strand, counting down.
GCAGAGAACAGCGCCACCACCGTGCAGATGGTGTCGGTGATCTTCTCGGCGGTGATCGCCGTACTGCTGACCTACGCAGGCAGCGTGTGGCAGCTGCCGGTGACCTATGTGCTGATGTACCAGGCGGCCTGGAGCGGGCTGAGCCTTGCGGTGTGTGCCCTCAAACAGCATAATTGAGAATGATTCTCAAAATAAATAGGAATTGCTCTTGATTTTGTTGCTGAAATATGGTATACTCTGTTCAGAACAAAAGCTCCCCCGGTCAGGGGAGAATGCAATAAAGCAAGCCGTCTGAAAGACTAACTATTAAAAGTCAAGCCCCAAAATGAAAAAATCCGCCAACCGTTCGC
>CAVIXY010000124.1:0-5843 GCA_963646665.1 Bacteroides sp. CAG:545 | reverse complement strand
TTATCCTACACGGGGAGGTCTTTTGTCTATTGTCTACTTTTTACGGACCGGTTCACCCGGAGGGAGGAAGATTTATTTTATCGGTGCAGTGGCCGGGAGTTTCTCTGAGGACCGTCCGGAGGGTGGGTCCCTGTTGCCCGTAGGGCAATAGGGCGGGCGATGGAATGGCCCGAATCGTGTCCGAAGAGAAAGCTGCCGGTCCACTGCACCAGCAGCATCTTACTAGCAGGAAAGTTCCCCGCTGGCCTGCGGCTTACACTACCAGTTCTACCGTGGAGCCGCCGGTGCGTTTTTTGTGCACCACCACCTGCCGGTCAATGCGGTCCTTGAGGGCGGCTACATGGGAGATGATGCCCACCAGCCGGTCGCCGTCCGTCAGGCCGGCCAGCACCCGCAGGGCCTGCTCCAGCGATTCCTCGTCCAGGCTGCCGAAGCCCTCGTCCAGAAAAAGAGTGTCCAGCCGGATGCCGCCGGCGGCGCTCTGCACCTCGTCCGAAAGGCCCAGGGCCAGGGCCAGCGAGGCCTTGAAGCTCTCGCCGCCGGACAGGGTCTTGACGCTGCGGCGGGTGCCGTTGTAGTGGTCGATGACGCCCAGGTCCAGGCCGGACTGGCTGCGCTGGTTCTCGGCACCGGTGCGTTCCAGCTCGTACTGCCCGGCGGTCATCTGCATCAGGCGGGTGTTGGCGTGCACCAGAATGCGGTCCAGATAGTTCATCTGGATGTAGGTTTCCAGCCGGATCTTCTGCTTGTTGGTCAGGGTGCCGCCCGCCGTGGCGGCCAGGGCACCCACCCACTGTGCCCGCTGTTCCAGTGCGGTGCGGGCAGCGGCAGCGGCGCGGTATTTTTCTGCAATGGAGCGGTTGGGCAAAAGCTGTGCGGCCAGCTGCTTTTCCCGGGCCTGCAGGGTGGTGCGGGCGGCAGCCAGCTCGGCCTGCAAAGCCTGCAGGGCTTCCAGCGGCTGAGCGGGGGCGGCATCCTGTGCACTCTGGGCAGCGGCCTGCTGGCTGCGCAGGGCTTCCACGGCGGCGGCAGCGGCGGCATAGGTCTTTTCCGCCCGGGTCAGAGCCTGTTCTGCCTGCTCCATGCCGGTGCGCAGTGCGGTGCGGGCAGCTTCCAGCTGGTCCAGTGCGGCCTGGGCTTCGGCCCGCTGGGGGTAGGGCAGAGCGGCGCGGGCGGCGTCCGCCTGCTGCTCCAGGGCAGCGGCCTGGGCGCTTTGGGCGGCGGCGGTGCGGTCTGCATCCGAAGCGGCCTGTTCCAGAGCCGGGCGCTGGCGGGTCTTGGTCTGCCGGTCGGCATCCAGCTGCGCCCGGCGGGTGCAGTCGGTCTGTGCCTGCCGCAGGTCGGCGCGGCACTGGGCCTGTGCGGTGTGCAGGGCGGTTTCCTCTTCGTCCAGCACGGCGGACATCCGGGCAAAGGTCAGCTGCACCGGGCCGTCCGGCGCGGTGAACCGTTCCGGCAGCAGATGTTCCGCGTCCTGCCGCAGGCTGCGGCGGGCTTCTTCGGCGGCGGCCAGAGCATTCTGTGCGGCGGCGCTGGCTTCCTGTGCGGCGCGGTCGGCCTGTTCGGCTGCCTGCTTGGCGGCATTCACCTGGGCCTGGGTGGGGGCGGTGCGGGGCAGCTGTGCCCGGGCCGGGTGATGGGTGTTGCCGCAGACCGGGCAGGGGGAACCCTCGGTCAGGGTCTGGGCCAGCAGCCCGGCCTGTGCGTCCAGAAAGGCCCGGTCCAGGCGGTCCCGCTGGGCGCGGGCCGCATCCTGGGCGGCGGCAGCGGTGCGGTAGGCGTCCTGGGCGCGGCGGGCCGTCTGCGCCCGCTTCTGGCAGGCTGTCAGCCGCTGGTGCAGGGTGGTCAGCGCGGTGCCGCGCTCTTCCAGCTGGGCGGCGCGGGTCTGCAGGGCCAGCAGCCGGGTGGGGGCATCTTCCAGTGCGGCGCGCTCGGTTTCGGCGGTGCGCAGGGCGGTGTCCAGTGCGGCCAGCTGCGTGCGTTTGGTGCGGGCCTGCGCCCCGGCCAGCCGGGCGGCATCCTGGGCCAGTGCCTGCTGGCGGCAGAGCTTGTCCAGGGCATCGTAGGCGTCCAGGGCGGCTTTGGCCTGGGTCACCTGCCCGGCCAGAACATCCAGCTGGGCGGCATCCTGGGTGTGGCGGGCGCTTTCGGTCCGGGCAGCGTCCAGTGCGGGGCGGGCAGCATCCAGTGCCGCCTGCTTCTGGGCCAGCTGTGCCGCCAGCTGCGCCGCCTGCTGGGCAGCACCCAGCTGGCGCTGCACGGCATCCAGCTGGGTCTCGGTGTCGGCCAGGGCGGCAGCGGTGTGCTGCTGGGCGGCTGCCTGGCGGGCAATCAGGCCATCCAGCAGGGCAAGGGCCGTGTCCGGCTCGGTCTGGGCGCTCAGGGCCGCCAGAACTTCGGCGTCCGGGTCCTCGGGGGCAAACTGCAGCCCGGCCAGCAGGCTGTTCAGCAGGGCGTTCTGTGCGGTGCGCTGCTGGGTCAGGGCGGCGCTTTCCTGCTGCAGGCGCTCCTGCAGCTTCTGATAGCGCTGGGTGCGGAACAGCTTGCGGAAGATCTGGCTGCGCTCCTCGGTGGAAGCGTTCAGTAGTTTGGTGAACTGCCCCTGCGCGATCATGGCGATCTGGCAGAACTGGTTGTAGTCCAGCCCGATGATGCCCTGTACGGCGGCGGTGACCTCTTTGGATTTGGTCACCGGGGGTCGGCCATCGGCATAGGTAAGGGTGGCATCCGCCTTTTCGGTGGTGTCGCCCTGCCCGCGCACCTTGGGGCGGGTGTACTCCGGGTTGCGGTGCACGGTGTAGCGCTTGCCGCTTACCTCAAATTCCAGCTCCACAAAGGTGGGCGTTTTGGGGTCGGCGTATTTGCTGCGCAGCATGGCACCCTCGCGCACGCCGCCGCTGGAATGATCGTACAGCGCATAGGTGATGGCATCGAACAGGGTGGTTTTGCCTGCGCCGGTGTCGCCGGTGACAAGGTACAGCCCGCCTTTGCCCAGCTTTTCCAGGTCCAACACCGTCTCGGTGGCGTAGGGGCCAAAGGCCGAAAGAGTCAGCTTGAGCGGTCTCATGCGTCCTCGCCCTCCTCCTTCCAGATCGTTTCAATGAGCTGCTGGCAGAAGGCCGCCTGCTCGGCGCTCAGGGGCTGGTTGTTCTGCAGCTCGTAAAAGGCGGCCAGATGTTCCAGCGGCGAGATGTTCTCGGTGCGCTCCGGGGCGGCAACCTCCTGCTGCTGGCGGGTGCGGCGGTTGTCATAATCCAGCCGCATCAGGTTGGGGTAGATCACCCGCAGCCGGGCCAGGGCGTCCGGCACATCCTGCTCATCGGTCAGGGTGATGTGCAGGTAATCGTCCACGGCGGTGCCCTCGTAGGTGCGGCGGTCGGTCAGCTCCATGTAGCTGCCGCGCAGCTCCCGCAGGTCGTGCAGCGGGGTGAGAGGGGCGGTGGTGATGTCCACCCGGCCTTTTTCGCTCAGCTCCACAAAGGTGGCGCTTTTGTGCTGGCGGGCTTCCGAGAAGGAATACTTCAGCGGGGTGCCGCAGTAGCGCAGGGTCTCCCGCCCCACCTTCTGGGGGCTGTGCAGGTGGCCCAGGGCCACATAATCAAAGGCATCGAACAGGGCGGCGTCCACACAGTCCACCCCGCCCACAGACGGCTCCTCGCTCTCGCAGGCAGCGGCACCGGCCACGAACTGGTGGGCCACCAGCACGCTGCGGCGGGCGGGGTCCGGGGTGCAGTGCCGCAGCACGCAGGCCAGGGCATCGTTGTAGCTTTCCACCGGCTCGTCCGGGTACACGTGCCGCACCAGGGCGGGCTTTAAAAAGGGCAGTAAGTACACATCCACGGGGCCGTAAGCATCGGTCAGGGTGATCGGCTCCGGCGCGCGTTCAAACACCGGGCTGACGTACACCCGGCTGGGTTCCAGCAGGGCCGACCCGAAGGCGATGCGGTCTGCGGAATCGTGGTTGCCGCTGATGGCAAACACCGGCAGCCCGCGCTCGGCCAGCCGGGTCAGGAACCAGTCCAGCAGGCGCACGGCTTCGGCAGGGGGCACGGGTTTGTCGTAAAGGTCGCCTGCCAGCAGCACGCCGTCCACAGGATGGGTGTCCAGCAGGGCAAGAATTTGCTCCAGAATGTAGCGCTGGTCCTCCAGCATGGAAAATTCGCACACCCGCTTGCCCAGGTGCAGGTCGGACAAATGCAGAAAACGCAAACAGGAACACCGCCTTTCAAAATTGCTTGGCTTTATTATAGCGCAGGAAAGGCAGAGGTGGCAAGGAAAACAAAAAGTGAGAGGGGAACGACCGCAGTCGTTCCCCTCTCACAAATAAAATATTTAGAACATCTTTTCCCAGGTGGCCTGGCCCACGCTGCCGTCCGCTGTCAGGCCGTTGCGGCGCTGGAACCGCTGCACGGCAGCCGCCGTAGCGGCCCCGTATTTGCCATCGGCGGTCAGCCGCTCGCCCAGCGAGTTGAGTTTCTGCTGCACCAGCCGCACGGTGCCGCCCGCGCTGCCGCTGCGCAGCACGATGCCGGGGTAGGGCACGTTCAGCCCGTGTTTGGCGGTATAGCGGGTGTAGAGGACGTTCCAGGTGTTGGCCCCTACCTTGCCGTCCACATTCATCTTGTTTTTGAGCTGGAACTCCTTCACCGCATTCTCACTGGCAAGGCCGAACTTGCCGTCCGCTTTCAGCTCCTCATACCAGGTACACGCATCGCGCACACCGTTGAGCCAGGTCTGCACCAGGGCGGCATCCGGCCCGGACGAGCCGCGCTGGATCAGGGAATAATACGCAGGAATTGCCATAAAGATCACACGCTCCTTTCGCCCCATGCTATGCACAGGGGCGGGGCGGTGTCACCCGGCCAACACCCGGTCCTCCCGGCGGGCGGTGTGCTGCTGCACCCAGTCCACCAGCCGGAAGCGCAGAATAAAGTCGCCGCACACCAGGTCGTTTTCTTCCGGCAGGGCATAGCCGCCGCAGGCCGAGCGGCACAGCCCGGGGTACAGCACGCACCACCAGTTCTGCCCGCTGCCGGAGCCAATGCAGATGCGCACCGCATCGTACCGCCCGGCGGGCAGCGCGGCTCCGGCGTACTGCCGGGCGGGAAAGTACATGTTTACCAGCTGTACCTGCACGGGGGCATCCACGCCGCAGGCAGCCAAGGCGTGCCGGGCCGCCAGCTGCAGAGTCAGCAGGTTCCGGGCCGCCCAGCTGCAGGCATCCGCCTGATCCTGCGCGGGGCAGGCGGCGTCCAGGCGGGCCAGCACGGCATCCCGCACCCGCAGCTTGGCGCTTTGGTCGGCCACGGCATCGCTTGCGGCCCGGATGTGCAGCCGCAGGGTGTCGGCACACACGGCCTGCCCGGTGCGCAGCTGGGCGCGGCCCCACGCGGCGGCCTGCCCGGCACCGCACAGCAAAAGCCCCAGCACAAGGCTGGCGCATAAGAGCCGCATCTGCGGTCTGGAAAGCAGTTTCTTCATAAAAAACAGACCCTTCTTCTGGAAATGATATCCAGAGGATGGGCCTGTTGGGAGAAATTTATACAAGGGACGAACCCTCTCAGTCACGGCTTGCGCCGTGCCAGCTCCCCCGAAGGGGGAGCTTTTATACATCTGGCGGTAAGAAAAATCTTTAAAGGCGGGCCTGAATCACAGAATCAATTTTCGCACAAACCGCTTCAAACTGAAAGTCGATCTCGTAATTTGTGAAACGTAGAACTTCAAGATGATATTGTGCAAAGATGCTGCTTCGGTCGGCATCATAAGCTTTGCCTTGTTCTGTATGATGTAGACTGTACCCTTTGTCAAGGACAACTTCAAAGATGTGACCCCTTTTATTTAGG
>CAVIXY010000123.1:0-5973 GCA_963646665.1 Bacteroides sp. CAG:545 | reverse complement strand
TGCTGGGCCGCGGCTTTGCCTGGCTGGACACCGGCACCATGGACAGCCTGGTGGAAGCAGCCGACTTTGTGCGCATGATCGAAAAGCGCCAGGGCATCAAGATCAGCGCCCCGGAAGAGATCGCCTTCAAATACGGCTGGATCGACCGCGAGACCCTGCTGGCAAGCGCCGAGCGCTACGGCAAGAGCCCCTACGGCCAGCACCTGAAGAATGTGGCCGATGGCAAGCTGAAATACTAAAAACAAATGGAGAGGCACAGCATGAAAATCATTGTTACTGGCTGCAAGGGGCAGCTGGGCACCGAGATCCTCAAGCAGCTGCGGGAAGGCCGCAGCGAGATCGGCCCCATCCCCGAAAAGCTGCTGAACGCCACCGTTCTGCCGGTGGATCTGCCGGAACTGGATATTTCCAATTATAGAATGGTGGATGAGTTCATCCGCCGCAACCGCCCGGATGTGATCATCAACTGCGCGGCCTACACCAACGTGGACGGCTGCGAGGTGAACCACGATGCGGCCTTCAAGGCAAATGCCCTTGGCCCCCGCAACCTGGCCCAGGCAGCCGAAAAGACCGGTGCCCGGCTGGTGCACGTGTCCACCGACTATGTGTTCTCCGGCCGCGAGAACGGCGGTATCCCGCAGGATGAAGCCACCATCCCCGGCCCCATCAGTGCGTATGGTTCCACCAAGCTCATGGGCGAAAAGTATGTGGAGCAGTTCTGCCACCGCCACTTCATCGTGCGCACGGCCTGGCTCTACAGCTACTACGGCAAGAACTTTGTCAAGACCATTGTGAATGCTGGCAAGAAGTTCGGCAAGCTGGAAGTGGTCAATGACCAGTGCGGAAACCCCACCAACGCGGTGGATCTGGCCCACGAGATCCTGCAGCTGTGCGTGACCCACGAGTACGGCCTGTACCACTGCACCGGCGAGGGCGTGTGCTCCTGGTACGATTTCGCGTCCGAGATCATCCGCCTGTCCGGCGTGGACGCCACCGTGGCCCCCTGCACCAGCGAGGAGTACAAGGCAAAGCACCCGGACAGCGCCGACCGCCCCAAGTGGAGCGCGCTGGACAACCGGATGCTGCGCTGCACCGTGGGCAACGATGTGCGTGACTGGAAGGATGCCCTGGCCTGCTTCTTCACCCACTGGGACGGCGACAACGGGATGAAAGACTGAGTATGAGATAAACGGGCTCGCCCTCTCAGGCCGCTTCGCGTCCAGCTCCCCCAAAGGGGGAGCCCTTGGCAGTGCGGCTAACGTTGTGGTTTTGCCAAGGCCTCTCACTTTGGGAGAGGTGGCACGCCGTCAGGCGTGACGGAGAGGGCGAGGACGCCGACAATTATTAGAGGACTTTATTATGAAAACCTATCTGATCACCGGCTGCGCCGGTTTTATTGGTTCCAACTTTGTGCACTATATGCTCAAGAAATACCCGGAGATCCTGCTGGTCAACCTGGATAAGCTGACCTACGCCGGCAACCTGGAAAACCTGAAGGACGTGGAGGGCGACCCCCGCCATGTGTTCGTGCAGGGCGATATCTGCGACAAGGAGCTGGTGGAGAGCCTGTTCCAGAAGTATGATTTCGATTACGTCATCAACTTTGCCGCCGAGAGCCATGTGGACCGCTCCATCAAGAACCCTGAGATCTTTGTGCAGAGCAACGTGATGGGTACCGTCAACCTGCTGCAGCGCGCCAAGGAAGCCTGGTACGATGCCGATGCCAAGACCTGGAAGGAAGGCAAGAAGTACCTGCAGGTGTCCACCGATGAGGTGTACGGCGCTCTGGGTGCCGATGGCTATTTCATGGAGACCACCCCGCTGTGCCCCCACAGCCCGTACTCTTCCTCCAAGGCCAGCGCCGATATGTTCGTTATGGCCTTCCACGACACCTACGGGATGCCTGTGAACATCACCCGCTGCTCCAACAACTACGGCCCTTACCAGTTCCCGGAGAAGCTGATCCCCCTGATGATCAACAACGTCAAGCATCACAAGCAGCTGCCTGTGTACGGTGACGGTATGCAGATCCGTGACTGGCTGTATGTGGAGGACCACTGCAAGGCCATCGACATGGTGGCCAACGGCGGCAAGATCGGCGAGGTGTACAATGTGGGCGGCCACAACGAGCGCCCCAACATCTTCATCGTCAAGACCATCATCAGCCAGCTGCATGACCGTCTGCAGGACGAGGGCATCAGCGAGGACCTGATCAAGCATGTGGCTGACCGCCTTGGCCATGACCGCCGCTACGGCATCGACCCCACCAAGATCAAGAACGATCTGGGCTGGTACCCTGAGACCCCGTTTGAAAAGGGCATTGTGCTGACCATCGACTGGTACCTGAACCACGAAGAGTGGATGAACCACGTGACCAGCGGTGATTATCAGAACTACTATCAGGATATGTACAAGAACAAGTAACAGCCTGTAAAACAAAAATGCAGCAAAAAGCACCTGTCAGGGAGATTCTTCCGTGACAGGTGCTTTTTTGCATAAAATCAGGTGTTGGTGGTATCCACCACAAAATCTGCAGTTTCCGCAATGCGGTACTTTGCAAAATAGGCTTCTTCCAGCGGGATCCACCGGGCGGCAAAGTTTGCATAGCGCTCGCCCTCCCGGGCACGCAGACGGCGCTCCTGCTCGGCTGGACTGCAGGTCAGAAACACCCGCACCGTCTCATAGGGGGCCAGCAGCGGGTGGTGGCTGTAGCTGCCTTCCAGAATGACCAGCGGCTGGGCGGCCAGCTGCTGCACGGGCAGATAGGCACCTTCCCGGCAGGAATAAGCACGGTAAGGCACCGGCTGCCCGGCGTGGGCCGGGCGCAGGGCCTCGTCCCGCAGGCGGGCAAGGTCCATGTTGGCGCAGGGCGTCTGTTCCCAGCCGGGCACGCGCTGGGCAGGCGGCAGGTAGAAATCATCCGTGTGCAGGGTGATGCTGGCCGGGAACTGCCGGGCCAGTGCGGCGGCCAGGGTTGTCTTGCCGCTGCCGCAGCGGCCATCCAGGGCCAGCACCAGCGGCTTTGTGGGCTGCTGGGCCAATGCGGCGGCGAGAAGCTCTGCCAATGCAGAGGGGGTGATGGATGCTGCCATAGGGTGTGCTCCTTTTATAAGATAGAACCCTCTCAGTCATCTCGCTTTGCTCGATGCCGGCTCCCCCCCTCGGGGGAGCTGGCGCGTTAGCGCCTGAGAGGGTTCTTTCATTATAACACACCCTATTCCAAAACGGTACACAAACCAAAAATTCGGTCTGAAAGCCGATGCGGTTTGTCATAAATAACTTTTTTCAAGAAAAGTGTTGACACCGGCCCTGAGCTGTGGTAAGATACAGTCACGTTAGAAATGACTAACCTCTAAACGGCAGATGCCCCGGCTACCGGGTGCGCTGCTTCTTTTTTGAAGCTGTGGTTAGAAATATCTAACTCATAAAGGCAGGCACATCCGGATATGCTATTGCAGAACGGCGTGCTTTGCACAGCCAATCGGCAGGAGGGACAGCGGATGGAGCGCAATTTTGAGACTGTGATGGTTGAACAGTGCGCACCGGTGCTGGCAAGCCTGAAGCCTGCCGGATTGTTCCGCTACGAGACCAGCGACAGCGCCGACCTTGCCCGGCGGGTGAAAAGCTGGAATGCCCAGCTGAACCCCAAAGGCCTGCGGGTGCGTGTGCTGAAAGGCTGTGTGCGCACCCACCGCTACCTGGTGTACGTATACCGGGAAAGCAAGCTGCAGGCCGTGCTGGCCGATGCAGAGGTGCGTGCATTTCTGGCACAGGAAGGCTACCGCCTGCCGGAGGACCCGGCAGACTGCACCAGCCTGCTGACCCAGCTTTCCCGCAGGCTGTGCTGCGCGGCGGAGTTTCCCCACGAGATCGGCGTGTTTCTGGGGTATCCGCTGACGGATGTGGTGGGCTTTATCAAGAACCGCGGCCAGAACTTTACCTGCTGCGGCTGCTGGAAGGCCTACGGCGACCCGCTGACCGCACAGAAGCATTTTGCACAGCTGAGCAAATGCACGGCGGTGTATCTACGGCTGTTCCACAGCGGCACTTCCATTCTCCGCCTTGCCGTGGCGGCTTAAATCTGACATTCTCTTTCAAATACTCTCTTTTTATCCTGGCGCCCGCTGGTGTCCACGCACCGGCGGGAAGAAATCCTCCTTTTGACACGCGGCCGCGCGGCGCAGACTGACCACTGCACCACGCGGCTGTGTCATTTTTGGGGAAACTGCGGCAAAAGTGATGGAATCTCCGGCGCTTTGTGTGAAAAACACACAAGAAACGGATGAAAGAAATTTCATGGCTGCGTCCAAAAACTTCAAAGGCCTGAGTTAGTCATTGTTGATTGTGATAAATTTTTAGAAAAAATGGGGCAGAATTTTTGTTTGTTCATATGAACTAACTTTCAAATATGAAAAAATTGTTGACAAACAGGGTTAGTGAGAATAAACTATCCATGCTGATAGTTGCGACTAACACTGCCGCACTGCACAATTCCTGATAGAGGGTAAGGAGTGAACGCAAATGATGCCTTTGACAATGGCAAAAGCGGGTGAAACGGTTACCATCAAAAAGATCACCGGCAAAGATGAGGTTCGCCTGCATCTGGCAGAGCTGGGCTTTGTGGTGGACAGCGAGGTCACCGTGGTCAACGAGATTGCAGGCAACCTGATCATTCAGGTCAAGGAAAGCCGCATTGCTCTGGATAAGACCATGGCAAACCGCATTATGATTGGCTAAACAGCGCCTGCAAGGCACTGTTTGGGAGACGCTCCGAAGCTGGAATGGTCTCCAATAAAGACAAGTAGAGGAGGATTTACAATGAAGACTCTGAAAGACGCCAAGGTTGGCGAAACCGTCACCGTGGCAAAGCTGCATGGCGAAGGCCCGGTCAAGCGCCGCATCATGGACATGGGCATCACCAAGGGCGTGGAGATCTACGTCCGCAAGGTTGCCCCCCTGGGCGACCCCATGGAGCTGACCGTGCGCAACTACGAGCTGAGTGTGCGCAAGGCCGATGCTGAAATGATCGAAATTGTCTGATTTCCAAAGGGAGGAAAGGTATCGCAATGAGCATTAAAATTGCACTCGCCGGTAACCCGAACTGCGGTAAAACGACCCTGTTCAATAACCTGACCGGCTCCAACCAGTACGTGGGCAACTGGCCCGGCGTTACGGTGGAAAAGAAGGAAGGCAAGCTGAAGGGCGACAAGGATGTTATCATCCAGGACCTGCCCGGTATCTACTCGCTGTCTCCGTACACGCTGGAAGAAGTGGTTTCCCGTACTTACCTGGTCAAGGAAAAGCCCGATGCTATCCTGAACATCATTGATGGCACCAACATCGAGCGTAACCTGTACCTGACCACCCAGCTGATCGAGCTGGGCATCCCGGTGGTCATGGCCGTGAACATGATCGACCTGGTGCGTAAGAACGGCGATAAGATCGACCTGAAGAAGCTGAGCGCAGAGCTGGGCTGCCAGGCTGTGGAAATCAGCGCACTGAAGGGCGAGGGCACCGAGGCTGCTGCAAAGGCTGCTGTGGCTGCTGCAAAGGCTACCAAGGCTGCTGAGTTGCCCCATGTGTTCACCGGCAGCGTGGAGCACGCCATTGCCCACATTGAAGAGTCCATTCAGGGCAAGGTGGATGACCGATTCCTGCGCTGGTACGCCGTCAAGCTGTTCGAGCGTGACGACAAGGTTATGGAAGAGCTGAAGCTCGACAAGAGCCTGATCGACCACATCGACCAGCACATCAAGGACTGCGAAGCTGAGATGGACGATGACGCCGAGAGCATCATCACCAACCAGCGCTACGCTTACATCAACACCGTGGTGGGCAAGGCCGTCAAGAAGAAGGCCCGCGTGGAGCACCTGACTGTTTCCGATAAAATCGACCAGATCGTGACCAACCGTATCCTGGCTCTGCCCATCTTCGCACTGGTCATGTTCCTGATGTACTCCCTGTCCATGGGCA
>CAVIXY010000122.1:0-6025 GCA_963646665.1 Bacteroides sp. CAG:545 | reverse complement strand
CCGTAAAGGACGCCACAGCTTCGGTGTAGTTCAGTTCGGTCAGGTATTTCTGGCCAAGGTCGATCTTTTCCTGTGCCTTGGCGGCCTTACTGGTGCAGGCCGTGAACAGGGCAAGCGCCAGCAAAAGCACGGCAAACAGGCGCAGGGGTGATCTTTTGGTTTCCGCAAGCATTTTGATCTCTCCTCTTTTTAGTTATGGAATACCACGTATACGAAATACTCATCAATTCCGATCGCCACCTGGGTCAGTTCGTCCGGACCGGTCATCCAAGCCCACTCTCCTGTCACAGACATTTTAGAACTTCCTGGAATCATTGCCCTCAATTGACTTTCTTGCTGTTTATACTCTTCTTCGCTGATTTCTCCCGTTCCGTAGTACCTTCTATAAATGCTCGCCATTTGATTTGCAGCCGACTGACTTGCCGTGTCCAGCTGCGCTGTCGGATAGCCATTTTTTGCGCGCGATTCGTTGATTTTCGTCAGAATAACATCTACCGTTGGCTTTGCAAACGTAACGGTAGGAAACGTTATATTGGCTGTCGGGTCCGTAGTCGTAGTCGTTTTTGTGGCCGCCGGTTTCGGCTCTTCCTTCTTTTTATAGCCGCCTTCCGGCTGGTCGTTCTTCCAAGTATAAGTTTCAGCGGTCAGGTCGGTTTTTGCGGGGTTCAGGATGTACCACACGCCTTCACCCTCACGGCTGCGGCCCTCGGCGGCACCATAGTAAACGTAAAGCTTGCTCAGAGAAACGCCGCTCACATCCTCTGCCGTGGGTGCGGTGACCGCCGCCACGGCATCCGCGTCAACGGTGCCGTTTTCGGTTTCGTTCACATCGTCCCAGGCCGTGGCGTTGGCGTAAACGGCCAGCATTTTGCCGTCTGCATCGTAATACCGCAGCTGATAGCCCCGGGCCAGCACATTCTGCATGGCCGCCTTGGCTTCGTCCGTGGTCAGAGCGGCCTTGATTTTGTCGTAGGCCTTGGTGCCGTCTGCCTTGGCAAGCTCGGCGGCGTTTTTCAGCACATCTTCAGCGACGGTCAGCTGAATGCTCTCCGCATAATCCGCATGGTTCACCTCGTCCAGCCAACTGTCGGCGCTGTTCAGGTCGCCCGCCTGGCTCTTGGCAAGGCTCATGGCCGCCAGCAGGGTGTCGCGGTCTGCCGTTTTGTCCTCGCCCAGGTCGACCAGGGCGTCATAGTCCGGCAGGACATCCGCATAGTGTTCCAGCTTGGTGTTGGCGTCTGCGCGGCCTGTGTAAGACGTAATTTTCGTTGCCTTCACGTCCAGAACATCCGTATCGTCCGGCAGTTTTGCCAGACTGTCAATCGCTTTGGTGTAACTTGCCACGGCGGCATCGTTCTTGCCGAACAGGGCGCTCAGCCGGGCGCAGGCGTTGTAGACCTTGATTTTCAAGGCTTCCAGTATCTGCTCGGTGACGTCCGTGATCTTTTCCACGTCCACCTTGTCCAGTGCCGTGGATGCCGCCTCGTAGTCGCTCAGGGCATCTTCGTTGGCGGTGGTCAGTTCGTTCACCTCAGCACGGCCAATGTAAGCTTCCGCCTGGGTGTAGGGCTGCTCTTCGGTTTTCTCAATAGCCGTGGTGTAGTCCGCCTTGGCATCATCGTACTGTTTCAAGCCGATGTAAGCTTCTGCACGGCCCATATACGCCGGAATGTTCTCCGGGTCCAGCTCGATGGCTTCCGTAAAGGACGCCACAGCTTCGGTGTAGTTCAGTTCGGTCAGGTATTTCTGGCCCAGGTCGATTTTTTCCTGTGCTTTGGCGGCTTTGCTGGTGCAGGCCGTGAACAGGGCAAGCGCCAGCAAAAGCACGGCCAGCAGCCGCAGGGATGATCTTTTGGTTTCCGCAAGCATTTTGATCTCTCCTCTTTTTTGTTAATTCAGTTCTTCTTCGGCGGGGTGGGCGTCTGCTTCCAGCAGGGATTTTTTGGTGCGCAGCAGGTTCTGCGGGCTTACCGAGAAGCTGCGCAGGCCCAGCTGCAGATACTGCACCGTATTGGCCGGGTTGCCCACGGCCAGACCGCAGATGGTCACCGGCACGCCGCCCTTTTTTGCGGCGTCCATCACCATCCGGATCAGCTTTTTCATGGCCGGGCTGGCGGGGCGGTAGTAGCGCTCCGCGCTGGTCAGCTCCCGGTCTGCCGCGTGGGTGTACTGGGTCAGGTCGTTGGTGCCGATGACCAGAAAATCACACCCATGGGCCACAAAGTCCTCCGCCGTCAGGCAGGCGGAAGGCACGCTGAGCATTACGCCAAAGGACGTTTTTTCGTTGAAGGGCACGCCCCGCTCCCGCAGGCTCCGGCGGCAGTGCTCCACAATTTCCATGGCGGCGTCCCAGTCCTCCACGTCCGTTACCATGGGAAACATCACCCGCAGCGGCCCCCGGGCGGCGGCCCGCATCAGCGCGCACAGCTGGGTTTCAAACTGGCGGGGCTGGCGCAGACTGTTGCGGATGCCCCGCAGCCCCAGCTTGGAGGACTGCACCCCCTGGTAGGCGTCTGCCATGGTGCGGTCGGCGCCAAAATCAAAGGTGCGCACGGTCACGGGGCAGCCCTGAGCCGCCGCCAGGCAGGAGCAGTAAAAATAGAACTGCTCCTGTTCGTCCAGAATGCGGCCCGGCAGCATCATGTAGCTGCTGCGCAGCAGGCCCACGCCCCTGGCCCCGGACTGCATGGCCGTGTCGATGTCCTCGGGGCCAAAGCAGTTGGCCAGCAGCTCAAAGGCGGCGCCGTCCCGGGTGTAGCTGGGCTGGTTGCTCAGCACGCTCATCTCTTCGTTCTCGCGCTGCAGCTCGCAGATGCGGGTCTCCGCCTGCTGGCGGGCGTTGGCGTCCGGGTCCAGGATGCACTCGCCCTTGGTGGCGTCCAGAATGACGGTGCGGCCATCGCAGTCGTCCAGAAAATCCCGCCCCACCTGCACAATGCCCGGAATGTTCATTGCCCGGGCAATGATGGCGGCGTGGCTCTGGCCGCTGCCCTCGGCGGTGATCACGCCCAAAATCATGCCCGAAGGCACGCTGAACAGGTCGGTGGGCATCAGGCGGTCGGCGGCCAGGATCACCGGGTGGTCCAGCGCCAGCCACATGCGGGGCCGGTTGCCCAGAATGTTGATCACCCGGCTGGTGGCGTCCAGAATGTCCACGCTGCGCAGCTGCATGTAGGGGTTGTCCTTCATGTTGGCCAGCTGGTCGGCGTAGCGCTGGCCCACTTTATCCACAGCGGCGGCGGCGCTGATGCCTGCGTTGATGCAGAACCGGATCTCCTTCATCATGCCTTCATCGTCCAGCATCATGCTCTGGAACTGCAGGATCGCCTGCTCGGTGGAAGCTGCCCGGGCAGCCATGCTGTCCAGTTCGCCCTGGGCGGTGCGCACGGCGGTTTCCAGCTGCTGCAGCTCCCGCTCCGGGTTGAACGGCCCGGTGCTGAAGGTTTCCACGTGGCGCTCCAGGCGGCTTACCTGGCCCAGCACCAGACCCGGCGATGCAGAGACTCCTTTACAAACTTTCATGTTCGGTCACCTCCGGCAGGGCAGACGCGGTAAAGGTCCAGAACACCAGCGCCTGCAAAAATGTGTTGGGCAGCAAAGCCGCCAGGACGGCCTGTGCAGCGGTGCTGCTGCCCGCAAACAGCGGGGCAAAGCTTTCCATGCGGGGCCGGTCGCATTTTGCCAGAAATGCCTGCGCCAGGGTGCGGGTGGTGTAGTACACGGCAGGGTCCACGCCCACGTCCTCAGCGGCGGCTTCCAGCGGGGCCAGCTCCGCGTCTTTCATTTTGGCCAGCAGCAGGGCGGCGTCCGCCGTGAGGGTAACGGGGTATTTTTCCCGCACCATCTTCTGCACGGCATCAAACCGGCTGCGGAAGGCGGCGGCATCCGCGCTGCTGTCCGGCCCGGCATCCACGGCGTAGGCGCAGCCCCGGATGCGGCCAAAGGCCCGCAGGGTGTCGTGGTAGCCCAGCTCGATGTTGCGGCGGGCGGTGTCCGGGTCAAAGTGCAGGATGTCGCCCAGCTCCCAGTAGCTGCGCACCATGGTGGTGGGCAGGCCGGTCAGGTTAGGGCGGGTGATCCCCACGCCTTCCAGATCCACGCACACCAGCTCTTCTGCGCCCATCTTTTTGGCAAGGCCGGTGGGCATGTTGTCGCTGTAGCCGCCGTCCAGAAACTTTACCCCGTCGATTTCCCGCGCCCGCAGGGCAGGGAAGCAGGCCGCCGAGGCCATGAGGTAGTCCTTTACTTTTCCGGCAGGGATCTCGTCCAGTGTCAGCTCCCGGGGCTTCAGGCCCTTTTGTTCCACGGTCACCAGCCCGAACCGGATGTCCGCGCGGCGCAGGGCTTCTTCGTCCAGCACCCGGTCCACAATGTCCTCCAGCGGGGACACATCCATGCCGCCAGCCTTCACCACACTGCGCAGAAAGCTGTGCAGGGCCGAAAGGTCGGCGTTTTCTTCGGGCAGCTCCATCACGTCCTTGCTGCGGATGGTCAGCCACATATCCCGGGCCGTCTCGTACAGGTCCAACGCGAACATGGCCCCGTTCAGGCTGCCCACGCTGGTGCCGGTGATGATCTGCGGGTGCCAGTCCAGCTCCATCAGGGCCTTCCACACGCCCACCTGATAGCTGCCGCGTGCGCCGCCCCCGGCCAGAACCAATGCCTTTTGCGGCATCTTTTTTTGCTCCATTGCCTGCGCCCCCTTGTTCTCGGTGTTGTTTGTCTGGATTATACCATACTTTGCGGCAAAATTCTTCCCGTTTTTTGTGCTCCGGCGGCTTTCTTGCAGCAAAGATTCATGGTATACTGGGCAGGAACAAAAAAGGAGGCTCTGCCATGCACTGCAAGCAATGGATCTTTGATATGGACGGTACCCTGACCGACAGCATGAAGGTGGTGTGGGAGGACGCCCCGCTGGCGCTGCTGCGCCGCTATGGCTGCACCCCCCAGCCCGGCCTGCGGGAGGCCATTTTGTCCATGGACATGGACGAGGGGGCCGAATATCTGATCCGGACCTACCGCCTGCCCCTGACCGTGGCCGAATACTACGCCGAAATGCGCAGCGTGATTGCCCAGCTGTACGAAACGGTGGAGCTGAAACCCGGCGTGCGCCCCCTGCTGGCGCGGCTGCAGGCCGAGGGTGTGCGCATGTGCATCTGCTCCAACACCTGGGCCGACCAGTGCCGCACCGTGCTGACCCGGCTGGGCATTGCGGATTATTTTGCCTTTATCGTGGAGGCACAGGGTGCCATGCACAAGAGCCGCCCGGAGGTGTTTTTTGAGTGCCTGCACCGCCTGGGCGGGGCCGACCCGGCTGACTGCGCCGTGTGTGAGGACGCCATTTACGCTGCCCGCACCGCTCACGATGCCGGGTTTACCGTGCTGGGCGTGCAGGACGCCGCCAGCGCCGCCGATGCCGCCGAAATGCAGCAGGTGTGCAGCCAGTTCCTGCCGGACTGGACCGCCCTGAACTGGGAAACGGTGTAAGCAAAAATAAAGGCGGCCTGCCCAGGTGCCCCACCTTGACAAACCGCCGAAATTTTACTATACTACAAACAGAAAAGGCACTGCGACAAGCGGTGGCCCTTTGAGATTTCGGTCTTATCTTTCAAAAACCGTCACCCTGGCCGGTGGCGGTTTTACTTTTTTACCCGGATGGTAAATGTCAATCCAAATAAATGGAATGTTAAAGTAATAGGCATTCGCTCACCTCCTTTCGGAAGTGAGGGCCAACCGCCTGCCGTATGTGCAGTGCACTTTCCCCGCCATTTCTGGCGGCATTTATACTATATCACAAATTCTGGCATGATTCAACAAAAAAGACAGCCCCGCACGGGAGCATTTTGCTCGGTGCGGGGCTGTTTTTTGGGGTATGAAGATGGCTTAATTGGTTGTTTGGCTGCTTACTTGTTCAGCAGCTCGGTGTGGTCGTTGGCAATGATCAGCAGGGTGGGTTCTGCATCTGCAGTGTGGCAGAGGTAGAACACATCGCCCTCATTGCACAGGGCCAGCAGGTCGGCCACGG
>CAVIXY010000121.1:0-6171 GCA_963646665.1 Bacteroides sp. CAG:545 | reverse complement strand
ATGGCCCTTACAGGGCCGTTCTGCAAACCCCGTGTTCTCACACGGGGTTATGATTGTTTGCAGATTACTTGCGGCTTGCCAGCAGGGCTTCGATCTTCTTGAGCGGATCAATGATGCTGGAAACGGACATATCGTGGTTCAGAGCCACCACAAAGTAGGCAGCGTACTTGGAAACATCCACGTCCACATACCAGTCGCGGGTGAGCAGCTCGGGCATACGGTAGGTCAGGTTAGTGCCCACCACGTAGGTCAGCTTGCCCTCGGCCACAGCCTGGTCAAACTTTTCCAGACCGCTGGTGAACAGCGGGAAGGTGGCGTTGGCAATGATGCGGCCTGCACCGCGCTCCTTCAGGTTGCTGGCCACTTCCAGCATGCTCTCGCCGGAAGCAATGATATCGTCCGCGATGAACACGGTCTTGCCTTCCACGCTCTCGCCCAGGTACTCGTGTGCCACGATGGGGTTGCGGCCATTGACCACACGGGTGTAGTCACGGCGCTTGTAGAACATGCCCAGGTTGCAGCCCAGCACGCTGGAGAAGTACATGTTGCGGTTCATGGCACCCTCGTCCGGGCTGACCACGGTGAACTTTTCCTTGTCGAAGGAGATGTCCGGGTTCTTCTTGAGCAGGGCCTTGAGCACCTGGTAGGTGGGCATGGCGTTGTCGAAGCTCATCAGCGGCACGGCGTTCTGCACGCGGGGGTCGTGAGCATCAAAGGTGATGATGTTCTTCACGCCCATACTCTGCAGCTCCTGCAGGGCCACGGCGCAGTCCAGGCTCTCGCGCACCACGCGGCGGTGCTGACGGCCGCCGTACAGGCTGGGCATGATCACCGACACACGGTGTGCCTTGCCGGCCACAGCCTGGATCAGGCGCTTCAGGTTTGCAAAATGATCGTCCGGAGACATGTGGTTTACGTTGTTGAACAGCTTGTAGGTCACACTGTAGTTGCCCGGGTCGATGACAATAAAGATATCATCGCCGCGCACAGACTCCTTGACCAGGCCCTTGGCATCGCCGCTCTGGAAACGGGGACAGTCCGAGGGAATGATATAGGTATCCTTTTCAATGCCGGCAGCCTTGGCCCAGCGGACCAGGTGCTTGTCGATCAGGTCGGTCAGTTCCTCGGCACCGGGGCAGGCGATCAGCCGCAGGTCTGCCACGCTGGGCTGCTGGAAAAACGACTTGGGGGAAATTTCAATGGACATAATCACAACTCCTTAATTGCTGCTCTACAATCCGAACGATCTGCACACAAATGTGCATATCTAGTTTTATTTTATCACATTTTGTCGATTGCGCCATATCAATTTGTTTCACTCGCAGATTTTCTGCGCCTTGCACAGCTGTTTTGCTTTTTTCAAAAAGAGACTGTGTGTTTTTTACAAAAAGGCGGAAAACATTTGACAAAATCTCAAAAATCCCCTGATTTTACGAGAAAAAGTACGATTTTTTATCAAAAATGCCGCAGTGCAAACACACTGCGGCAAAATCAGCCTTTTCTTAAATTACAGCTGGCCCATAGCATGCTTAGCAGCCAGCATACCAAAGGTGTAGCAGCGGCCCAGAGACAGGCCGGTCTGGTGGAACGGATAATCGGCACCGCCGTAGAACACACCGCCCACGTTGCCCACGCAGTACAGACCATCAATGACGTTGCCGTCAGCATCCAGAGCCTGACCGTTGGCGTTGGTGTTCACACCGGCGCAGATGGCGGACACGCGGATGTGCTTGCGGATGCCCCAGAAGGGAGCCTTTTCGATCTTGTGCATGTAGGCGCTCTTCTTGCCGAAGTCCACATCGCTGCCCTGATCGCACAGCTCGTTGTAGCGGTCGATGGTCTTCTGCAGCTCATCGGCGGGCACATCCAGCAGCTTTGCCAGCTCCTCAATGGTGTCGGCCTTGTAGGTGTCGATCAGGTTGGTAAAGACACCCTGCGGGTTCTCCACAGCGCCGGGGATGTACTTGGTCATCACCTGCTCAGGGATGGGGCTGTTGGCGTAGCTCATGTAGTCGCTGTCGTAGATCTGGCAGTACCAGCCCAGAGAGCCATCCGGGTGGTTGGCGTCCACGTTGGCACCATTGTACTTGGGCAGATACTTGGTGATGTTGCCCATGTAGACAAAGCCGGTGTCCTCGTTGCAGAAGCGCTTGCCCTCCATGTTGACATACAGGAAGGGTTCCTCATACATCAGGCCGGAGTCGAAGTCGTGCATCATCTTGGTGTGTCCCAGATTCTCCATCTTGGCACCTGCGTCCATTGCCATAATGTAGCCATCGCCGGTCTTTTGGTACTGCTTTTTGTCGTAGCCGTCAATATCCGGGCACCAGCGCTTGACCATCGCCTCGTTGTTCATGTAGTCGCCGGTTGCCAGAATGACGCCCTTGGAAGCGTTGAACTGGATATACTTGCCGTTCTCGTCCTTGGCGATAACGCCAGTCACCTTGCCATTCTCGTGCACCAGCTTGACAGCGGGGGTGTTGAAGAAGGTCTCGAGGTTGGAATTCTTGGCCTGCACGTTCTCCAGAACAGCAGCCAGCACGTTGCCCACATTCTTGGGCTTGGGGCCGATCCACGGAGCGAAGAAGTAGCAGTGTTCGTTGCCGAAATCATAGGTATCGGTACGATCCTTCCACACACCGGTCAGATCCTGACTGGTGCACATGTAGGCGTTGATCTCCTTCTCATCGTTGTGCAGCAGGCTGGAAGGATCATCCACGCTGTCCACCTTGCTGCCATCGCCGTACTCGGTTTCATCGGTCAGACCTGCGCGGTTCAGATACCACATCAGAGCCTCTTCACTGTTTTCAACGTAGGCGTTCAGAATATCGGTGTTGGAGCGCCAGTCGCACAGGCCATTGGTCATGTGCACCCACATCTTCTTGCCGGCCTCGGTGGACTTGGACTTGATGATGGCAGAGCCGCAGTTGCCCTGGCTGACCACGATGCTCTGCTTCTGCAGCAGTGCCACATGGCCGCCCAGCTCAGCAGCCCAGCCTGCGGCGGGCACACCGGCAGCACCGGCACCCACAACGACCACATCAAAGTCCTTGGTCTCATCGGGGGTAATGTCGCCCAGTTCACAGGCAGAGGACTCCACTTCCTCAGTGGTCAGACCCTCGGGTACAACGGTTTCGGCCTTGTTGGCTTCGGTGGGAGCGATGGCCACGCCCTTGGCCTGATTGATGCAGCTCTCAGCAGCCTTCTTGATGGCATCGGAAGTGATGGTAGCGCCGGAGTGGCCGTCCACCTCGCTGGACTGTGCATCCAGGATCTTCTTCACCATCTCGTCAGCGATGTCGGCACCATAGCCTTTGGTCTCGTTTGCAACGTCAATCTGCACATCAGTGATGGCATCGGCGCTGAAGGTCATGGTCACAGTAACGGGGGTAGCGGTATTGATGCCGGTAGCGGTGGCACTGTAGGTGCCGGCGGTGTAGGTACCGGCAGCAGTGCTGCTGGAAGCGGTGTTATTGCTGCAGCCAGCCAGCAGACCTGCGGCAGCTGCACCCAGGGTAGCAGTGCGCAGGAAGCTGCGGCGGGAAATCTTTTCGCTCATAATTCTTCTCCTTGCCTTTTTCTTTCTTCCTTCTCGTGTATTGCATTGTTCAGTCACAAAGCCTGTGCAGACAAAGGGGCGTCCCGCACCAGACTTTGTTACTTGACAGACAAAGTTTACACATTAGAGCAGCGCGAAGGTCAAGGGGCATTTTGACAAAAATATCACGAGATTTTGTCTGTTGTGACAAAATCTCGTGATATTGCAGTTTTATGTATAGATCTTCGTCCTTGTCAGGTGGTAGTTCACAATGCCGCCATCGGGCTGCTCCCGGCTGGCAACAATGCTGCTGAAGGTCTCGCCAACGGCCCGGAAGCCCCGCCGCACGATCTCTGCATGCAGATCTTCCAGCGAGTCCCACCCAAAAGAACCGCGGTATTCTTTTTTCCAGATCGTGGTCAGGTAGTCGCCGCCGCACACCATTTCCACATGCTTCGTGCGCTGCAGTCCCAGCTGCCGGGCGGCATCGGCCTCGATCATCAGGCCATAGTCGTATTCGTGTTTGCAGGAACGGAACTGTTCCATCACCCGCCGGGGCAGACGGCTCACCCAGCGGGCAGCAGGCATACATTCCAGCCACTCAGCCTTTTCCGCCTGCAGTTCCTTATCCCGGTTGGCCTCCTCTTCCTGCGAGAAGGTCAGCCGCCACATTTCCGGAAAGTTTTCTACCCACACCCGCCCAGCATCCTGTTCCAGCGTGCGGTACTGCTCCCGTGTGCACTCCAAAAAGCGGATTGCAAGCTCGTCCAGCACCTGCCTGCGCCGCAGCTGAGCGATCTGATGGGCGAGCATCTCATCGCTCTGTTCAACGGTCGGTGCGCCGATCAGCTCCCGGCACTCTTCCAGCGAAAGCTCTGCTGCACGCAGTTCCCGGCAAAGGTTGAACCGCCGCGTATCTGTAACCGTATAATAGCGGTAGCCGGTGTCCTCGTTGACTTCGGGGCGGATCAGGCCCATTTTCTCGTAGTAGCGCAGGGTATGGGTGGTCACGCCCAGCAGGGATGCCATTTCACTGATGGTATAGCGCATAGCAGCAGCTCCTTTCCGGGCAGCTGAAACCTTAGAGCCGCTCGAATGTTATTTTTCCGTCTGTATTCCTATTATATCGCATCCGTACCCCGTTGCAAGCAAAAATTCTTTGCCGTTCAAACCTCCGAGCAGCAAAAAGTCCCCCTGCCGGTATGTGCCAGTAGAGGGACTTCTCTTTCGTTACCTGTTATCCGCCCAAAATGTGCTTACAGGGCAGCCACGGCAGCCTTCAGCTCATCCACGCGATCGGTGTTTTCCCACTTCACGCCCAGATCCTCGCGGCCCATGTGGCCGTAAGCGGCCAGCTTGCGGTAAATGGGCTTGCGCAGATCGAGGTCTCGGATGATGGCGGCGGGGGTCAGGTCAAAGACCTTCTCCACAGCCTGCTCGATCTTGTCGTCTGCCACCGTGCCGGTGCCGAAAGTATCCACCATGATGGACACGGGCTTTGCCACACCAATGGCGTAAGCAACCTGCACTTCGCACTTCTTGGCCAGGCCGGCAGCCACGATGTTCTTGGCCACCCAGCGGGTTGCATAGGCAGCGCTGCGGTCCACCTTGCTGGGATCCTTGCCGGAGAAGGCGCCGCCGCCGTGGCGTGCATAGCCGCCGTAGGTGTCCACAATGATCTTGCGGCCGGTCAAGCCGGAGTCACCCTGCGGGCCGCCCACAACAAAGCGGCCGGTGGGGTTGATATAATACTTGGTGTTCTCGTCCAGCAGCTCTGCGGGAATGGTGGCCTTGATAACCTTTTCCATCACGTCTGCACGCAGCTTTTCCATCGGCACAGTCTCGCTGTGCTGGCTGGAAATGACCACGGCGTCCACGCGCACGGGCTTGTTGTTTTCATCGTATTCCACGGTGACCTGGCTCTTGCCATCCGGGCGCAGATAGTCCATCTCGCCGTTCTTGCGCACCTCGGTCAGGCGCTTGGCCAGCTTGTGGGCCAGGCTGATGGGCATGGGCATCAGCTCAGGGGTCTCGTCACAGGCATAACCGAACATCATACCCTGGTCGCCTGCACCGCCCACCTGATCGTTGGTGCCCAGTGCAATGTCGGGGCTCTGGCCGTCCACATTGGAGATGACGGCGCAGGTGTCGGCATCAAAGCCGTACTTTGCGCGGGTGTAGCCGATGTCAGCCACCACTTCGCGCACGATCTTCTGGAAGTCCACGTAGCAGTTGGTGGTGATCTCGCCCATGATGTGCACCAGGCCGGTGGATGCGCAGGTCTCGCAGGCCACACGGGCATCGGGGTCGTGGGTCAGGATCTCGTCCAGGATCGCATCGGAGATCTGGTCGCAGATTTTGTCGGGATGTCCTTCGGTAACGGACTCCGAGGTAAACAGGTGTCTTGCCATTGGTTTTGCCTCCTAAACATTTTTTACAACAGGGTGTGTATTTCAGGCTCCAACATTCCGTTCAAGCTTTTGTGCGCGAAAAATAAAAGCGCCCAGAACCCGAAGTTCTGAGCGTTACACTCTTATCTTCCGGTTTCCCGCAGGATTTGGCACCTTACGCATGTGCGCAGGTTGTCGGGCTTCACAGGGCCTGTCCCCTCAGCCGCTCTTGATAAGTCGGTA
>CAVIXY010000120.1:0-6178 GCA_963646665.1 Bacteroides sp. CAG:545 | reverse complement strand
TGATCGACCCCTTCCATCTGGAAGCCTACGGCGTGACCACCGTCAACTACAACCGCGACATCGAGATCTTCCCGGTGGTGAACGCCATGTTTGAGCTGATCGCCGGCCAAAGCCCCTACAAGAGCCCCACGGACATGGGCGTGAACATGGCAGGCAACTGCATTGTGGACGATGAAGTCTGCCGCGAAGCCTCCCGCAAGGAGATCCTGCGCCGCTACTTCAAGTGCCTGTGCCAGCAGAAGATCACCGGCACCGTGCAGGAGACCGAGCGCTACAAGCTGGAGCTGCTGCTGAACCAGGCCGACCTGGCCGTGGGCCAGCGCGAGGTGGAAAAGCAGGCTCACGCCCGCAGCCAGAGCACCGGCGGTGCCCCTGCCGCTGCCATTGAGCTGCCGGACGGCACCGTGGTCACCGGCAAGACCGGCCCGCTGCTGGGCGCTGCCGCTTCGGCCCTGATGAACGCCCTGAAGGTGCTGGCAGGCATCCCCCAGGAGACCGACCTTGTCAGCGCAGCGGCCATTGAGCCGATCCAGACCCTGAAAACCAACTACCTGGGCGGCAAGAACCCCCGCCTGCACACGGACGAGATCCTGATTGCCCTGTCCAGCAGCGCCGCCAGCAACCAGCTGGCAGCCGCCGCCATGCAGCAGCTGCCCAACCTGAAGGGCTGCGATGTGCACTCCACCGTACTGCTGTCCAGCGTGGACACCAGCACCCTGAACCGTCTGGGCATGTACCTGACCTGCGACCCCGTTTACGAGGAAGAGGACCGCAAGTACCACAAGCACTGATCCGCCAACCGCGCCGGAAGGCCCTTGCTGCAGGGACGCCTTCCGGCGTTTTTGTTTGCCCTTGCAATGGGCAGGGGGACGGATTATAATAGAATCAGTCGATCCGCTGCGCTGCGGGCGGCTTTTTCAGGCCACAACAGTTAGCCTTAGCTAATTCATGCACAGATCCCTGCGGCCTGCCCCGCCTGTTCTGCGCAGCATTTTTGGTGGATTTCCGGAAAGGAGCCTGTTTATGATCCAAAAACTTTTGCTGGAAGCCCTTGCTTACACCCTGCTGTATACCGCTTTTATGCTGATTTTGTTCCGCATTCAGGGTGCCAGAAAGCAGCTCTACAACTACCCGCCCGCCATCCAGAAGCGTGCCCTAGAGCGCGGCATTACCACCCAGGAGACCCTGAACGCCACCGCCAAATCCAACAAGACACTGGGCATTCTTGTCATGGCCGTGCTGTGCCTGGTGATTACCTGCGGCATCAACCGGCAGTTCACCTTTTGGGACGGGTTCGTGCAGTCGTACCTGTTCCTGAACGCCTTCTCCCTGTTCGATGCCCTGGTCATTGATACGATCTGGTTCTGCCATTCCTCCTGGTGGGTCATTCCCGGCACCGAGGATATGACGGACGCCTACCACGACTACGCCTTCCACTGGAAATGGTTCTTCCTTGGGCTGGTAACCACGCTGCCGCTGGCCGCGATCCTCGGCGGCCTGGCTGCCTTGATCGGGCTGGCCGTATAACTGCCGCAAAAAAGCGCCCCTTCCGCAGAGAAATCCTCTGCGGAAGGGGCGCTTTGCGTTGTTTGCAAGCTACTGTGCGGCCTGGGTCAGGCAGTCCTCCATGGCGGTAAACACCGCATTGCTGGTCATGGTGCTGCCGGAAACTCCATCCACGCCGGTGGTGGAACCAGCCTTGGCCAGCTGCGGTGCCAGGGTCTCAGCGGCGGCACCGCCCAGGGTGGGGGTCTCGCCGGAAGCATCAATGGCCACATCGGTCACCTTGCCGCCGGTAATGGTCACCGTGACCGTCACATCGCTCAGGCAGCCTGCCGCGCTGGCAGTGTAGGTACCGTCCGTGTAGGCGGCGGCGTTGTCGGTGGCAGGCACCGTACCGGTGCTGGAAATATAAAGCTTCAGTCCAATGGCCATGATCAGGGTGATCACTGCCATCAGCAGAATGTTTTTGGGAAGATGCTTTTTCATAAACGATTCGCTGCTCCTTTAAAAGGAATTATTTGGCAGGCTTGAAGCTGTCGCGCAGGGTAACCACCCGGTTGTACACGCCGGGGTTCTTGCTGTCCGGGGTAAAGAAACCGGTGCGCACAAACTGGAACTTTTCGCCGGGCTTTGCGTCCTTCAGGCTCTCTTCCAGCTTGCAGCCAGTGCGTGCCACCACGCTTTCCGGATTCAGGTAGTCCTTGTAGTCGCTGCCCTCGGGAATGGCGTTCATATTGGCCTCGGTGAACAGCTTGTCGTACAGGCGCACCTCGGCGTCCACAGCGTGGGCAGCGCTCACCCAGTGGATGGTGCCCTTGACCTTGCGGCCATCGGCGGGGTTTCCGTTGCCGGTCTCGATGTCGGCGGTGCAGTGGATGGCGGCAATGCTGCCGTCCGGGTTCTTGTCCACGCCGGTGCACTTGACGATGTAAGCGCCCATCAGGCGCACTTCACCGCCCACGGTCAGGCGCTTGAACTTGGGAGGCGGCACCTCGGCAAAGTCCTCGTTCTCGATCCACAGCTCTTTGGTAAAGGCCACCTTGCGGGTGGTGGTATCGTTGGCTTCGCGGTTGGGGTTGTTGGCCACGTCAAAGTACTCGGTTTTATCGGCCGGATAGTTGTCCACGATCAGCTTTACGGGGTCCAGCACGGCAATGCGGCGCTGTGCGGTCAGGTCCAGCTCGCTGCGGATGCAGGCTTCCAGCTGGCGCATGTCGATCAGGTTGTCGGACTTGGAAATGCCGGCTTCCCGCACGAAGGTAAAGATGGAAGTGGGGGTGTAGCCGCGGCGGCGCAGACCGCACAGGGTGGGCATACGGGGATCGTCCCAGCCGTCCACGATGCCCATTTCCACCAGCTCACGCAGATAGCGCTTGCTCATGACGGTGTTGGTCATGTTCAGGCGGGCGAACTCGCGCTGCTTGGGGAACTGGGTGCCGAAGATGTTCTCAATGACCCAGTTGTACAGCGGGCGGTGGTTCTCGAACTCCAGGCTGCACATGCTGTGGGTGATGCCCTCAATGGCATCCTGAATGGGGTGAGCGAAGTCGTACATCGGGTAGATGCACCACTTGTTGCCCTGGCGGTGATGCTCGGCGTACTTGATGCGGTAGATGGCCGGGTCACGCATATTCATGTTGGGGCTGGCCAGGTCGATCTTGGCACGCAGGGTCTTTTCGCCCTCCTTGAACTCACCGGCACGCATCCGGCGGAACAGGTCCAGATTCTCTTCCGGGGTGCGGTCGCGCCACGGAGACGGGCGGGAAGGCTTGCCGGCATCGGCGCCGCGGTACTCGCGCATCTCGTCACGGGTCAGGTCGTCCACATAAGCCTTGCCCTCTTTGATGAGCTTCTCGGCGTACTCGTAGCACTTGTCAAAGTAATCACTGCCGTAGAAGATGCCGCCGTTGGGGTCGGCACCCAGCCAGTGCAGGTCCTCGATGATGCTGTTCACGTACTCCTCGCCTTCGCGGGCAGGGTTGGTGTCGTCCAGACGCAGGTTGAACTTGCCGCCGTACTGGTTGGCGATGGACCAGTTGATGTAAATGGCCTTGGCGCTGCCGATGTGCAGGTAGCCGTTGGGTTCCGGCGGGAAACGGGTATGGATCTCGCTGATCTTGCCCTCGGCAAGGTCCGCGTCAATGATCTCTGTCAAAAAGTTTTTATCTGCCATGTGTTTTCCCCCTGTCAGAGGCACAGAGTGCCCATATATTCCATAATAGTATATAATACACTATTTTGTGCTTTTCTTCAAGAGAGAGGAATGAAAAGCCTTCCCCCTCGGGGGAAACCTTTCTTTTCCGGGGAGGGCATCTCTCCCTAAAAATTCCCAGTTCATGTTATTTTCTACAACTTTTGCTCTATCCCTTGACATGTGCGGTACAGGAGAGTATATTTTTGCAGGGCATACAGCCTTTTTTGCTGTATTTAGAACAGGAGGAACCCATGAACAGTTTAAAAGAAGCGTTCAGCAAAGAAAATCTGCTGAAGAATTTAAATTTCTTTGGCGAGTTGAACCTTGGCCTGGTGCTCACCGCCGTGGGCATCGTATATTTCAAAAACCCGAACCACTTTGCCTTTGGCGGCACGTCCGGCCTGTCCATCCTGCTGGCCGACCTGTTCCCCCGGATCAACGTGGGCGGCTTTATGTGGATCATCAATATGATCCTGGTGGTGCTGGGCTTCATCTTCCTGGGCGTCAAGACCATGGGATGGACGATCTATTCCTCCTTTGCGCTGTCGTTCTTCGTGTCCGCCTGCGAGTGGATCTACCCCATCAGCGCCTCCATGAGCGGGGACGCCATGCTGGACCTGGTGTTTGCGGTGTTCCTGCCGGCACTGGGCGCAGCCATTGTGTTTGACATCGGCGCTTCCACCGGCGGCACCGATATTGTGGCCCTGATCCTGGCCAAGTATACCTCCATGGAGATCGGCAAGGCCCTGATGGTAAGTGATATCCTGATCGTGCTGGCCGCCGCCTGGCGCTTTGGCATGGGCACCGGCCTGTACTGCATCCTGGGCCTGATGGGCAAGAGCTTTGTGGTGGACGGTGCCATTGAAAACATCCGCCTGCGCAAGGTGTGCACCATCATGACGGCCAACCCCCAGCCCATTCTGGACTTCATCATCAAGGATATGAACCGCTCCGCCACCGTGGAAAAGGCCTACGGTGCCTACACCCACCACGAGCTGAGCGTGCTGGTTACCGTGCTGACCCGCCGCCAGGCCCTGCAGCTGCGCAACTTCCTGCGTGAAAACGACCCGCAGAGCTTTATTACCATCGTCAACTCCAGCGAAATCATCGGCAAGGGCTTCCGTTCGTTCAACTAACCGCGCGATGCCGTATTGACGAACGGCCCGAAAAACGATATACTATAATTCGGCGGTGCAGCCGTGCCGCCGGATGCCGGGGTGTTGCGCAGTTGGTAGCGCGCCTGCTTTGGGAGCAGGAGGCCGCGAGTTCGAGTCTCGCCACTCCGATACGAGAAAAGCCGCACCGCAGACAGATCTGTCTGCGGTGCGGCTTTTTGTCTGCGGTCCGGCTGCCTGTTATTTTGTGCAGCAGAAATAAACCATCGACCCGTCAATGTGAAGATCGATCTGCCGATACAGGTTCTGCAGGATGCCTCTCAGCTCTTCCTCGGTCTGGAAGGGCGGCGTAAACCATCCCCTGGCGGAAAGAATATGGTTCACGAGCCAGTCCGTTCGCCCGGACTTTCCTTTGATGTAGAAACAGGCGATGAATTTTCCGCCGGGCTTCAGAACACGCCAGGTTTCCTGAAACGCCTTCTGCTTCTCGGGGAATGCATGGAACCCATTCATGGACAGCACAACATCAAAGGAATCGTCCTGCATGGGCAGGCTGCCCACATCCCCCTGCATACATTGGACATGGGCACAGCCGTCAAGCCGTTTCCGGGCCTGCTCCAGCATGTCCGTGCTGTAATCCAGGCAGGTAATGCGGGCATTTTTCAGGGCTACCCATTTGCGTTCCGTAAACACAGCCGTTCCAACCGGCACATCCAGAATCGCGCCGTCAAAATTGTCCGGAATGTAAGAGAGCACCTTTCGGGCGATTTCGTTGTCATCCGTTCCGCTCCAGAACGCTTTGATATACAGCCTGCTGAAGAAATTTCCCTGTGTAAGAACGCCATCGTAGATGTTTTTGGAGGATTCGTAAGCGTTTTTTATTTTGTCTGCCATCTTGTTTTCTCCATCCGATTTGTTAAGTCCAGTATACCATATTTTATAGCAAAAGGACATCTCATCTCTACGAGAATTGCGTTGATTCGCTGCATTGCAATAAGATAAACCTTAGCGGCATCTTTCTTGGTAGACATTCCTGACCGTTGACCACCGCGGGCTAAGCAACAGCAACGAGTTGCGTTTGCTGATTTTTCCGCAGCCCTCTAACGGGGCCTTGAAAAATCAGAACGCGGCCCCAACAACTCCTCCCTGTTTCTGCCGCAGGCAGCGGTCATCGTTGTTGCACTGGGCTGATTGCTTACGGTGCTGCGCACCGCCGCCCTGTTCGAGTCCTGTACCGTCCACAGCACTCACGCAGGTCAGAGGCATAAACGAAAAGGGAGCCACCAACTTACGTTGGAGACTCCCTCTAACAAGTGGACGGTACAGGACTCGAACCTGTGACCTCCTGCACGTCAAGCAGATGCTC
>CAVIXY010000119.1:0-6193 GCA_963646665.1 Bacteroides sp. CAG:545 | reverse complement strand
GATTGTAGCTCTGGAACACGAAGCCGATGGTGTGGTTGCGGTAGGAGTCCCAGTCGCGGTCGGTGTATTTTTTGGTGGAGATGCCGTTGATGATCAGATCGCCGCTGTCGTAGCGGTCCAGGCCGCCGATGATGTTCAGCAGCGTGGTCTTGCCGGAGCCGCTGGGGCCAAGAATGGCAACGAATTCGTTGTCGCGCAGGTTCAGGCTCACATCGTTCAGCGCGGTCTGTACGAGGTCGCCGGTTTTGTATTGTTTGCGGATCTGTTTGAGTTGAAGCATAAGGGTGCCTTTCCGAATGCAGGGCCCCTGTAGGGGACCCGGGTGGAGTGTGCGGGTTCAAGGTTAAGATGGGCAGGCAGACGGGAAACATGCAGAACTGCCCGTAAAACTATCTGATTTTAGCAGAACAATATGAATAAAGTATGTATTCCTGCAAAGAAAATGCCCCCAAAAACAGCGCGGCAGCGTGGTTCGCCCGGCGGGAGAACACAAAAAATGCCGCAGAAAGCGCAGAAGGTGTTGAATTTAAGGCGGTTCCATGCTATCTTTAAAAAGGCGGGCGGCACATTTGCCAGATGCGCGGCACATAGCTCGATGTGTCACGCACATGACGCAAACAAAAGTGTGCGTTGAGCGCGCAAATGTTAAAATGCGTCACGGAAAACGCAACATCAACGCAAAACGGTAAAAAGCGGCGGTCTGACACATTTAGACACTTTTTAAGGATTGAAGCACACCTTCTTGCTCCATACAATAAAAAAGGGAAAAACAAGGAAAAGCAGCGCGAAAGGGCGCAACCCTTGTAGCAAGGAGGAACTATTATGGAACGTACATTTTCGCCGATGGTCCGGCAGTTTTCTGCCATTGAAGGCCTGCAAAAAGCGTATACGCTGGTGTATTCTCTGGACCCGGACGGGGACAGCGGATGCCGGCTGACCCTGTGCCGCACCGGAAGCCGCCAGCGGATGGACAGCCAGTACATTGCGGCGGCACCGGAATTTTGCTACCGCATCCTGCGGTATCTGTGCGAGAATGGCGTCCAGCCGGAAATCTGGCAGGATGTGGTTGCAGAACTGACCTCAGCTGAGCAGATCAAGCAGAAAGGCGGCGCATTGCGTGGACAGTGAGCGGACAGCAAAACAGCTGCAGATTGCCCTTGCAAGCTACGACCGCAAAGAGCTCCGTGTGCAGAAGAACTACCTGCAGGAGCAGAACCCGACCCTTGCCTGTACCGGTTATCAGAACGGGCAGCAACTGCTGGAAGCCCTGCGGCAGGGCACCCACTATGATGTGGTGATCCTGTGCAGCCAGATGGAAGATATGAGCAGCCTGGAGTTTGTAATGCAGCTGCGCAAGCTGGACAACAAGCCCCTGCTGATGTTGTTTGACGAAGGCAAGCGCCGCAGCAGCTACGCACTGCGCATGGAGCAGGACGACACCTGCTGCTGGGTGGAGCGCCTGGAGCTTAAAACCCTGCTGCGGGAACTTTACCGGATGCCGGGCCAGCAGGGCCGCCAGATGGAGCTGCAATGCCAGAAGCTGTATGCGGGCTGGGGCATGGCACAGCCGGATGTGAACTGCAGCTACCTGACCTGCGCGGTAAGCGTGGTGCTGGGCACCTCGCAGAAAATGGCCATCCGCAAAGAGATCCTGCAGGCAGTCGGGGAGCAGTACAACGTTTCGGTTTCGGCGGTGGACAGCGGCATCCGGCGGATGATCGACCAGCTGGAGGCAAAGCCCTCGGACGCCTGGCTCGAATTTAAAGTGGAAAGCGGCTTTTCGGACGAAAAGCCTACAACGGGCAAACTGATCTATGCCGTCAAAAATCATCTGCTGAGGCAGAAAGCAGAAGGGTGAGCAACGGCCGGGAGGCACAGAGTATGGAGCAAACACAGCACATGGAGCCGGAAAAACTGACGATCCAGTCCATCCCTCAAAAGGAAGTGGAAGATGCATGCTTTCATGCTCTGGGCCTGATCGGGCGCAACTGTGAATATCTGGACCAGCACCTGGCCCGGGTGGGCGCAGACAAGCAGTCCCGGCAGGCGGTTACAGACATCAGCGCCGCCACCGCACGGCTGGAGCGCACGCTGGGAGAGGTCATGGCTGTGCTGGACTATCTGCGTGCGGACGAAACGCCGCCGCTGCACCCGCTGGACCTGTGCGAACTGCTGCAGCAGGTGGCTGCGCAGGCCGATATGGTGCGCGCGCAGCTGGGCGTGGAACTGACGCTGGACTACGGCGGCTGGACGGCCTGCCGGGTGCAGGCAGACCGCGAGGACGCCGAGCTGCTGTGCCTGCACCTGCTGTCCAATGCGCTGCGCGCCTGCAGCGCAGGTGGCCGGGTGCAGATCCTGCTGCGCCGCAGCGAAGCGTTCTGGCAGCTGACCGTGCTGGACAACGGTTGCGGCCTGCCGGACAGCGAGGACGGTGCCTGGCTGGAAAACCGCCGCTGCTTTTTGGGCGGGGCGCAGCTTGGCCTGCTGCTCTGCCGCGAGTGCTGCCGCCGCATGGGCTGGGGCCTGCGGGTGGAACGCGCCCCCGAAAAAGGCACCCAGGCCGTGGTTACCATTCCGCTGTGCAGCGACCGTGATTCTGCCGAGCCTTCGGTGGAGCTGCACGCAGGGGCCGACCTGGCCCGGGCACAGCGGCAGTACCAGCTGCGGGCTATGCTGGTGCGGGAGCTGCGCACCATGCCGGAGCGCGGTGACCCGGACGAATAAAAACGAATTCAGATGCAAAAGCTGCCGTGCCGGAAGGTACGGCGGCTTTTTTGCGCCTGCGGGTAAAGAAATTTTGCCAAAACTGCCAAGAAAACGGCAAAATGTTTGCCAAGTTCACAAAATGTTTAACTTTTCGATCCGAAATTACTATTTTTTTCGTGTAAAATAAAGGACATGGATTGCATGTGCGCGCAATTTGATTTATAATGACCTTGTATGCGAACCGCAGAGATGATTCGCTACCAAACTAATTTCCGGGCGGGGCGTACCCCGGCCCGGCACCGCCGGGCAATGCCGGTTTTATTTGTCCTTAGGAGGAAAAACAAGTGAGAGTAGGCCTTGACATCGGCAGCACCACCATCAAGTGCGTGGTGCTGGATGAGCATGATACGCTGCTGTATTCTACATACGAACGACACTATAGTCATATTCTGGAAAAGGCGCAGGAGCTGCTGCGCCGCATTGATGCCGAGCAGCTGCATGGTCAGAAGGCGCTGCTGAGCATTTCCGGCTCGGCGGGCATGGGCCTGGCCGACAGCTGCGGCGTGCCCTTTGTGCAGGAAGTGTTCTCCACCCGCGTGGCCGTCAAGCGCTTTGTGCCGGAAACGGACTGCGTGATTGAGCTGGGCGGTGAGGATGCCAAAATCCTGTTCCTGACCAACGGCACCGAAGTGCGCATGAACGGCAGCTGTGCCGGCGGCACCGGTGCATTCATTGATCAGATGGCCACCCTGCTGAAAATGGGAGCCGATGAGATGAACGCTGCCGCCGAAAAGGCCCAGCGCACCTATACCATTGCATCCCGCTGCGGCGTGTTTGCCAAGAGTGATGTGCAGCCCCTGATCAACCAGGGCGCCCGCACCGAGGACATTGCCGCCAGCATTTATAAGGCCGTGGTCAACCAGACCATTGCAGGCCTGGCCCAGGGCCGCCCCATCAAGGGCAACATTTTGTACCTGGGCGGCCCGCTCACCTTCAGCACCGTGCTGCGCAAGAGCTTTGACGAAGCGCTGAACGTGACCGGCACCTGCCCGGAAAACAGCCTGCTGTATGTGGCCCTGGGTGCGGCCCTGTATGCCGACAAAGAGTTTGTGCTCACGGATGTGGCCGCCGCGCTGGATCAGTACGCCGCCACGGCGACCTACGCCAGTGAGCCGCCGCTGTTTGCCAGCAAGGAAGAGTACGAGGCGTTCCACGCCCGGCACATGTCCCACAGCGTGCCCCGCGTGCCCTTTGGAGCAAACTGCGGCCCGGTGCACATCGGCATCGACTCCGGTTCTACCACCGTCAAGCTGGTGGTGGTGGACGAAAAGAGCCAGATCCTGTACACCAACTACCAGCCCAATCTGGGCAATCCGCTGCCCCTGATCCGGGAGCAGCTGCTCAAAATTTATCAGGAGCACCCGGGCCTGCAGGTGGCCAGCGTGACCACCACCGGCTACGGCGAAGAGCTGGTCAAGAATGCCTTCCGCTGCGATTACGGCCTGGTGGAAACCGTGGCCCACTTTACGGCGGCCAAATACTTCATGCCGGATGTGGATTTCATCATCGACATCGGCGGCCAGGACATGAAGTGCTTCAAGATCGAGGATGGCGCCATCAGCAACATCTTCCTGAACGAGGCCTGCTCTTCC
This sequence comes from Bacteroides sp. CAG:545, assembly GCA_963646665.1. Classification (GTDB taxonomy): domain Bacteria; phylum Bacillota; class Clostridia; order Oscillospirales; family Ruminococcaceae; genus Faecalibacterium. Next base: position 1,835 of record CAVIXY010000119.1, on the reverse strand, counting down.
GGCTGCGGCAGCTTCCTGCAGACCTTTGCCCAGGCCCTGGGCTATGACGTCAAGGAGTTTGCCGCCCTGGGCCTGTTCGCTGACCGCCCGGTGGACCTGGGCAGCCGCTGCACCGTGTTCATGAACAGCTCGGTGAAGCAGGCCCAGAAGGATGGTGCCAGCATCGAGAACATCTCCGCCGGCCTGTCCATCAGCGTGGTCAAGAACGCACTGTACAAGGTGATCCGCGCTTCCAGCCCCGAAGAGCTGGGCCGCAAGATCGTGGTGCAGGGCGGTACCTTTTATAATGAGGCCGTGCTCCGCGCCTTTGAAAAGGAAATGGGCGTGGAAGTCATCCGCCCGGACATTGCCGGCCTGATGGGTGCCTACGGTGCCGCCTTGTACGGCCTGCGCCAGAGCCAGAAGGCGCACAAGGAAACCTCTGCCATGATGAGCCAGGCTGAGCTGGAAGCCTTTGAGCAGAAGGTGGTCAGCGTCAAGTGCGGCGGCTGCGGCAACCACTGTCAGCTCACCGTCAATACCTTTGCGGATGGCCGCAAGTACATTTCCGGCAACCGCTGCGATAAGCCCGTAACCGGCAAGAGCGCAGACGACAGCCTGAACCTGTATGCCTACAAGCAGCAGCTGCTGGCCAGCTACAAGCCGGTGCCCGGCAAGCGCGGCTCCATTGGCATTCCGCTGTGCCTGGGCTTCTACGAGCTGCTGCCCTTATGGTGGGCCTTCTGGACCAAGCTGGGCTTTGCAGTGCACACCAGCCCGGTGTCCAGCCGCGGACTGTACCTGGCCGGTCAGGCCACCATTCCCAGCGACACGGCCTGCTTCCCGGCCAAGCTGAGCCACGGCCACATCAAGGCCCTGAGCCAGATGCAGCTGGACGCCATCTTCTACCCCTGCCTGACCTACAATGTGGACGAGGGCCTGGGCGATAACCACTACAACTGCCCGGTGGTGGCTTATTACCCCGAAGTTCTGGCCGGCAACTGCCCGGAACTGGAAGGCAAAAAGTTCATCTATGATTACGTGGGCATTCACCGCCCCAAGGATTTTGTGCACAAGATGGCCAAGGAGGTGCTGCCCAAGTATTTTGGCGGTATCTCCGAGAAGGAAGTGCAGGCTGCTGCCGATGCTGCCTACGCGGAGTACGAGTCCCACATGGCCAAGATCCGGGTCAAAGGCAGCGAGATCATTGACGAAGCCCGCCGCCAGGGCAAGCGCATCATTGTGCTGGCCGGCCGCCCGTATCATGTGGATCCGGAGGTCAACCACGGCATCGACCGCCTGATCACTCGCCACGGGGCTGCCGTGGTTACGGAGGACAGCATCTCCAACCGGGTGGAAAAGTTCCCCACCAGCGTGCTGAACCAGTGGACCTACCACAGCCGCCTGTATGCCGCCGCCAAATACTGCACCACCCAGAAGGATATGGACCTGGTGCAGCTGGTGTCCTTCGGCTGCGGCGTGGACGCCATTACCACCGATGAAACCCGCGAGATCCTGCAGGAGGGCAGCAAGCTGTATACCCAGCTCAAGATCGACGAGATCACCAACCTGGGCGCGGTGAACATCCGCCTGCGCAGCCTGTTTGCAGCTCTGGACGAGCGCGATGAAGTGGCCGAGGAAAAAGCAAAATAAGAAGAACTTATGGCTGGGCGAAAGGCTTCCCCCGGACGGGGGAAGCTGTCACCAAAGGTGACGGATGAGGGCGTGGGCAAGCAGCAGCTATCCTTAAATACCCCTCATCCGGCGCTTTGCGCCACCTTCTTGAAGAAAACCACATAGGAGGAACCTATGGAATACAATTATCCCAAATTTACCCCGGAGATGAAGAAGACCCA
>CAVIXY010000118.1:0-6229 GCA_963646665.1 Bacteroides sp. CAG:545 | reverse complement strand
CTGGCCGCTGTCGCGCTTGCCGGGTTTGCCCACAGCACGGCAGCATTCACCCCGCAGAAGCGCTTCTGCAGGGGCACCGCCTGCGGGGTACAGGTAGTCGGCCGCAATGCAGCGGGCCGCAAACCCGGCCCCCAGGCCTTCTTCCCCCACCAGCAGCACGCTGTGGGTCAGCCGCCGGGATTCCAGCATCTGGCGCACGCTGTTTTTCAGTTCTGTATTGCCCTCCATGCGGTCCAGCAGCATAGCAGGTTCTCCTTTTTATCTTCTATTTTTGCGCTTCCACTGCTCCCGGCGCACCCAGGCGCGAAGGCTGCGGTAGGCCATAGGGCCAAAGAATACCCAGACGTTCAGCATGGAGAGCAGCAGGTTCAGCTTGCCGGCCATGGTGCTGCCCAAGAAACTGAACACCCACAGGGCGGCGGCAAAAAAGCCGAAATACTTTACCCGCACCGGAATGACAAAGAACAGCAGCACCTGCACCTCCGGGTAGAGCATGGCAAAGGCCAGCAGCAGCGAAAGGGACAGGCAGTAGGTGCTGGCCGTGCCGCCCGTCAGCAGGCAGGCCAGAATGGTGCCCACCATGCCGGTGAGCACATAAAAGGTATAGCGGAAGTCGCCCCATTCCCGCTCCAGCGCCGTGCCGATGAACCAGGTAAAGTAGATACCCAGCACAATGCTGAGCAGGCTGCCGCTGGAAAAGGGGATGAACACAAAGGTGATGAGCCGCCACAGCTGCCCCTGCAGCAGCAGCGAGCGGTTGAGCTCCAGCCAGACTGCAATGGTCTTGTTGACAAACAGTTCAATGGCAAACACAAGGATCTGCCCGGCCACCAGGAGATTGGTCAGGTTGGGAATGCCAAAGCGCCCATATTTGCGCTCCAGCCGGTTCAGCCAGTTGTTCATGCGGGTACCCTCCATAAAACGGTATTCGGAATCTGCTGTTATTGTACCATGATTGGCCAGGTCATTCAAGAAAATCCGGGCGGAAGGCCCTGCCGCCGTGGAAAACGGGGCAAAACACAGCGTTCATGCGGCTTTTCGGCCCCAAAGCAACAACCGGAAATTGTATGTACTTTCCGTTCCGGAATGAACTTTTCACTTTTTCCACCGGGTTTTCCACCGTTTTTGTGAAAAAGAAGGCAGGTTTCCCACGATGTTTTCCACTTTTTCCACCGGGTTTTCCACAACAAAATCCCGCACCGGCTATACACCCCGTATTGAAGCCGGACGCTTCCTAGAAGGTTCTGGGAGAAAATGCGGGCATTTTGCCTTTTATAAAAAAGAAAGTCGAAGCTTTTTCTTTGTTTTTTACAGTTTGCACCGGCTTACATTTTACCAGCTCTCCCCTCTGGAATTTTGCGGCCCGGAGTTTTCCACACCCAGAAGGCCGCTGTTTTTCCCTGTGGAAACTGCGGGGAAAACACCGGTTTTCCACAAGGAGACCCGCTTGTATCCCCCAACAGACTGTGCTAAAATCAAACCGCAGAATTTTAAACCGTTCAGACAGAGGGATGAGACCTATGAAAATCACGATTCGCACCTATACCGAGAAAGATCTGCCCGCTATGGTGGAGATCTGGAATCAGGTTGTGGAGGATGGCGTTGCCTTTCCGCAGGAAGAAACGCTGACGCTGGATACCGGCCGCAGCTTTTTTGCAGCACAGACTTATACTGCTGCAGCAGAGGATACCGACACCGGCACCATACTGGGCCTGTACATCCTGCACCCGAACAACATTGGCCGCTGCGGCCACATTGCCAACGCCAGCTATGCCGTGCACCGTGAAGCGCGCGGTCTGCACATCGGCGAACAGCTGGTAAGCGACTGTCTGGCACAGGCCAAAGCTCATGGCTTCCGGGTGCTGCAGTTCAATGCAGTGGTTGCCTGCAACGTTCATGCCCGCCACCTGTACGAACGGCTGGGCTTCGTGCAGCTGGGCACCATCCCGGGCGGTTTCCGCATGAAGGATGGGCACTATGAGGACATCTGCCCGTATTATCACACTCTGTAAAGCAGCCCCTGCAGAGCCGGGGTTCGCAATGCAATATAAAAGGTGATGTGCGCCTCTTCATCCGCCAGCGGGATATTGACCCGCTCCGGGAAGCCGCCCTGCAAATGGCCGTAATCCGTGGTGAAGCAGGGCAGAGAGGATGCCCGGACCAGCTCCGAGAACACTGCGTCATCCGGCTGCACCAAAAACTTGGAAGCGGGCATTTTTTCGCGGCAGAGGACATCCCAGAAGCCAAGCTGGGTGCGCAGCAGAAAGTTGAACCCGTTGATCTGCGCAAAGGTAAGCGTTTTCTGTTTTGCCAGCGTATGGTCCCGCGGCACGCAGACGAACAGGTTTTCCCGCAGAAAAGGCACCGCCTCCTGGATGGGAAAGGGCAGAATGGCAATGTCGCAGCTGCCGTCCTGCCACGCGGCCAGCACCTCTTCGTTCCGCCCCACCGCCGAGGACACCATGCGGCCCGGCAGGCAGGCATTCAGCCTGGGCAGAAGCTCCCACAGCGGGGCCGGGGCGCAGGATTTTACCACCACTGTGCGCTGCCGCTGGTCAAAGCTGCGCACCTGCTCCACCGCCTGCTCCGTTTCCTGCAAAAGCCGCTGGGCATGGGCTGCGGCCAATGCCCCGGTCTTGTTCAGTTCAATTTTGTTTTTGTGCCGGGTAAACAGCGGCACCCCGAAATCCTCTTCCAAGTGCTGCATGGAGCGGGTAACCGAGGGCGTGGACACATGAAATTCCTCCGCCACCCGGCTCAGGGTGCCCAGCCTTGCAAAGGCTGCAAGCTGGCTCAGTTCATACAGGTCGATCATTCTGCCGCCTCCCAGTTTTCAGTTTCTGAAATGTGCCGTTCAACATTGATAGTGTACAATTTTGTGGTTTCGTTGTAAAGTAGATGCAGAAAGCAAATCCACGTTTCAGAGATACGGAGGTTTTACCATGGAATACGTTACACTGAACAACGGCATCAAGATGCCCAAGCTGGGCTACGGCGTGTATCAGACCCCCGCCGAGGACACCAAGCGCTGCGTGCTGGACGCCATTGATGTGGGCTACCGCAGCATTGACACGGCGCAGGCTTACGGCAACGAGGAAGGCGTGGGCGCTGCCCTGGCCGAGTCCGGCCTGCCCCGCGAAGAGTTCTTTCTGACCACCAAGGTCTGGATCACCAATGCTGGCTACGAAAAGGCCAAGGCTTCCATTGAGGAATCCCTGCGCAAGCTGCGCACCGACTATCTGGACCTGCTGCTGATCCATCAGCCCTTCGGCGACTACTACGGCACCTACCGCGCCATGGAAGAGTTCTACAAGGCCGGCAAGATCCGTGCCATCGGCGTTTCCAACTTTGGCCCGGACCGCTACCTGGACATCCAGCACTTTGCCGAGATCAAGCCCGCAGTGAATCAGATCGAGACCCATGTGTTCCAGCAGCAGAAGGTGGCCAAAGAGTACCTCAAGAAGTACGGCTGCCAGATCGAATCCTGGGGTCCCTTTGCCGAGGGCCGCAAAGATATGTTCACCAACCCCGTGCTGACCGCCATCGGCCAGAAGTACGGCAAGACTGCTGCCCAGACTGCTCTGCGCTTTTTGCTGCAGAGCGATGTGGTGGTGATTCCCAAATCCACCCACAAGGACCGGATGCAGCAGAACTTTGACCTGTTCGACTTCACCCTGACCGCCGAGGATATGGCCGCCATTGAGGCCCTGGACGGCGGCGAGAGCCTGTTCTTCTCCCACTACGATCCCAAGACCGTGGAGTGGTTCATGTCCATCGTGTGATCCCGATTTTTCCCAAAAAAGCAAACGACCGGAACTGCAGAAAAACTGCGGCTCCGGTCGTTTTTTGATTTTTACATCATATTCTTGAACACCAGCTGTGCGATCTGGAAGTACAGGATCAGGCTGCAGGCGTCCACGATGGTGGTGATGAAGGGCGTTGCCATAATGGCGGGGTCAGCACCCAGCTTTTTGGCGGCCAGGGGCAGCATACCGCCCACCAGCTTGGCCAGAATGACGCTGAAGAACAGCGACACACTGACTACCACGGCGTAGCCCATCACGTTGGCGTACTGGCCTGGGAACAGGAAGGTGTACATCAGGTAGATGCGCAGGCCATTCACGATGCCCAGCACCGCGCCCACAATGGCAGAGACCCGCAGTTCTTTGCTCAGCACCCGCATGAAGTCGCTGGGTTCTACTTCGCCCAGGGCCAGGCCGCGCACCATCAGGGTGCTGATCTGGTTGCCGCAGTTGCCGGCGGTGTCCATCAGCATGGGCATGAAGGAGACCAGCAGCGGCAGGCTGACAAAGGCTTCCTCGTAGTGGGTGGTGACCATGCCGGTAAAGGTAGCGGACAGCATGAGGATCAGCAGCCAGGGAATGCGCTGCTTGGCGTGGGTCCACACGCTGGTGCCAAAGTAGGTGGTAGCATCGTCATCCGGCAGAATGGCGGCCATCTTCTGCATATCCTCGGTGCTCTCATCGGTCAGGACATCAATGGCATCGTCAATGGTGATGATACCCACAAACATGCCCTCGTTGTCCAGAACGGGCATGGCGGTAAAGTCGTAGCGCTGCATCTCACGGGCCACATACTCCTGGTCGTCCGTGACCTTCACGGTAACCACGTTGTCGTCCATGATCTCGGTGATGGGGGTGCTTAGATCGGAAAGCAGCAGGCTGCGGGCCGACACAACGCCCAGCAGGCGGTTGCGCTCCACCACATAGCAGGTGTACACGGTCTCGGCGTTTTCGCCCTGCTTGCGGATGGCATCAAAGGCCTGGCCCACGGTCATCTCTTTGCGCAGGCGCACATATTCGGGGGTCATCAGGCTGCCGGCAGAGCTTTCGGGGTAGTTCAGCAGCTTGTTCAGGCTTTCACGGGTCTGCTTGGAGGACTTTTCCAGCACCCGCTTGACCACACCGGCAGGCATGTCTTCCAGCAGGTCGGCGGCATCGTCCAGGCTCATCTCTTCGATGGCACCCACCAGCTCCACGTCCGAAAACGCGTTGACCAGGTCGTCACGGGCTTCATCGGACATATAGGCAAAGGCCTCGGTGGCCACTTCTTTTTTCAGCAGGCGGAACACCACCAGGCGGTTGTTCTCGTCCAGTTCTTCCAGCAGCTCGGCCAGGTCAGCGGGCTGCTCTTCCTCGGTAACCTCGCGCAGCTTGACGTACTGCTTTTTGATCAGCAGCTTGAGCAGGCGGCTCTTGGTGAGCATTTCGGGGTTGGCCTTGACCTCTTCGTCCTTGGCTTCCTCTTTTTCGGCCTCGCGCATATCCTGCTTGAGGTCCTCGGTGGCTTCCTCGTTCAGGTCCTCGGCCAGCTTCTGGCGCACTTCTGCAGGGATATCCGCAGGCAGTTCCTGCACCGGCAGCGACTGCTCCGCTGCCGTGTCAATTTTCTTTTCTTCTTCCATGGGGCGTACCTCCTCAGGTTTTTTCACGGGACAGAATCCGTTTTCTGTCCGGAGGACGCAGCCGATCGGGAAACAAAAAGCGCGCCGCCCCGCTGCCGGAAATGCCGCCCAAAGCTGCATTTCCGCGCACGCAAAGCCGCGCCCTTTTCTGCAATTCCAAGGTTGTGCACCCAAAAGGTGTTTCCTCAGAAATAGAAGAAGGCGAACGCAGCTGTTTTTGTTGTCCGATCCACCGCATCCGTGGATCTACTTCGACCATGATCCGGGTCCATTGTTCTGCGTTCACCTCCCGATTTTTAAGAATTTTAACCACTATTTTTATTATAGCGCCGCAAAAAAACGGGGTCAACCCTAAACCATGGATTTACAGGAATTTTATTTTTGCCGCAATGTACCGGCAGACAAAACAAAGCACCCTTTCCGGCGTTGCGGCGCACCGGAAAGGGTGTTTTGTTTGGATATTGCCTTGGTGTGAGGAGGAATCATGTTACATGGGAATCGGTTGCGGCCCCGCTTCCCATGGCAAAAGTATATCAGCTTTCACATCCGATTTCATGAAGAAGCTATGAAGAAAGTGTAAAAAGGACGTGGTTCTTTTGTGATAGTTCTGCACACAAAATACGCCCCGGTCACCGTAAGGTGGCCGGGGCGCTAAAAACGATGTTCGTTTTTATCTGCAGCAAGATTCCTGCCAAGGCAGGTCTTATGCAACAGGCGAAGCAAGGTATCTGCAGGCAGACCTTATGCTTCTGACACACGCGGGGTGTGCTTTCAAGGACCCTCGCGGGCGCTTTGGTATCTCAT
>CAVIXY010000117.1:0-6506 GCA_963646665.1 Bacteroides sp. CAG:545 | reverse complement strand
GTAGCGCATAAAAATACCCCCAATACTGGGTGTCCAGTATTAGGGGTACATATCAGTCTGCAGTGAGACGGGGGCCGGGGCAGTCTGCGTTTACAGGGTTCAGGCCTTCAGCTGGGGAACCTTCTGCTCAGGCAGGAGGTTCGTCATGCTCTTCAGGCTGATGCCGATGGTGGAAAGGTTGTGCAGCATGGCCGAAGCGGCGGGCTGCAGGATGCCCATGGCACCCAGGGCGATCAGGGCCGAGTTGAAGGTGAGCACAAAGCGGTAGTTGGCGTGCACACGCTTCTGCATGGCGTTGGCAATGGCCTTGAGGGCCACCAGCTCTTCCAGGCTGTCGGCCTTGATGGTCACATCCGCAATCTCGCGGGCAATGGCCGCGCCGGAGTTGATGGCAATGCCGATGTCGGCGGCGGACAGGGCGGGGGAGTCGTTGATGCCGTCACCGATCATCACCACGGTGTGGCCCTCGACCTTGGCCTTCTGGACGAAGTTTGCCTTGTCCTCGGGCAGAACCTCGGCAAAGAAGTGGTCCACACCCACCTGCTTGGCAATGGCGGCGGCGGTGCGCTCGCTGTCGCCGGTCATCATGACGGTATTCTTGATGCCCAGGGCGCGCAGGCTGTTGAGCACATGGGCGGCTTCCGGGCGCAGCGGGTCGGAAATGCAGATCACACCCACCAGCTGGCCGCTGGCTGCCATGTACAGGTGCGAATACTCCGGCTTGAGGGCATCGAACTTTTCCTGCTCGCCCGCAGGCACAATGCACTTTTCGTCCTCGAACACAAAGTGGTGGCTGCCAATGACCACCCGCTCGCCGTCCACGCGGCTGGCAATGCCGTGGGCCACGATGTACTCCACCTCGGAGTGCATCTCCTCGTGGGAGATGCCGCGCTCCTTGGCGGCGCGCACCACGGCGTTGGCCATGGAGTGGGGGAAATGCTCTTCCAGGCAGGCCGCCAGCTGCAGCACCTCTTCTTCGGCGCAGCCGGAGAAGGGGACCACGTCCACCACCTGCGGGGTGGCGCGGGTGAGGGTGCCGGTTTTATCAAACACGATGGTGTCGGCCTTGGACAGGGCTTCCAGATACTTGCCGCCCTTCACGGTGATGTGGTAGCTGCCGCACTCCCGCATGGCAGAAAGCACAGCCAGCGGCATGGACAGCTTGAGTGCGCAGGAGAAGTCCACCATCAGGCAGGAGATGGCGCGGGTGACGTTGCGGGTGAGCAGATAGGTCACGGCGGTGGCACCCAGGCACCAGGGCACCAGCCGGTCGGCCAGGGCCAGGGCACGGTTCTCGGTGCTGGACTTCAGCTTTTCGGATTCCTCGATCATGGCTACGATCTTGTCGTAGCGGTTGGAGCCGCCTTCGGCCTTGGCGATAAAGACGCATTCGCCTTCCTCCACCACGGTGCCGGCGTAAATAGTGGAGCCCTCCGCCTTGCGCACCGGCATGGACTCGCCGGTGAGGGCAGCCTGGTTCACCATGGCTTCGCCTTCCAGCACGGTGCCGTCCAGCGGGATCATGTTGCCGGAACGCACAACAACTTCATCGCCGGAGCGCACTTTGGTCAGAGGCACCAGCACCTCGGTGCCCTGGCTGCGCACCCACACCTTGTCCACATTCAGGGCCATGCTGCGGGCCAGGTCGTCCAGGCTCTTCTTGCGGGTCCACTCTTCCAGCAGGGCGCCGAGGTTCAGCAGGAACATCACCGACCCGGCAGTGTTGAAGTCGCCCCGCAGGATGGACACGCCGATGCTCAGAGCATCCAGCACTTCCACTTCCAGCTTGCGGTGCAGCAGGCAGCGGACACCCTTCCAGAGGAAGCTCACCGAGCGGAACACGGTGTAGGCCGTGGCCAGCGGGGCGGGCAGGAACAGCTTGCGCAGGGCGCGGCCTGCCACCAGGTTGAACATCTTGTCCTGGTACTCCCGGTTCAGCTTGCGGCTGTCGGCAGAGGTGACCAGGGCATCGTTTTCCGCTACATCAAATTTATAATGGGCCAGCAGCGCAATGGCATCGGCACGCTTGCCGGTGTAGGTAAGCACCACATCGCCGGTGCGCTCGTACACGGCGGCGTGCTGTACAAGGTCGCTGTGGTTCAGGTAAGCTTCCAGCACATCGGCACGGTGCAGGGTCATGCGCACGGCTTCCACGTGCACGCGCAGGCGGCCGCGGCTTTCATGCAAAATGGTACATTTCATAGAGTGTAAAGACCTTTCTTATGCAGTAAGACGGCGGGGGTGTGCCCTTATCCGGTGCGCAGGCCCGCCACCTTCCCCCGGCGGGGGAGAAGGCATTCAAAACAACATCTTTTACATTTCACAAAAAAGAGCCGCCCGAAGGCGGCTCCCGGAGCTGCAGAATCAGTCCTCGGTCTTGGTCTCAGCGGAAGCGTCCTCGATCACGGCAGCCTCGGCCTCGGCAGCGCGGGCCTCGTTGATGGCCTTTGCATCGGCCAGGATATCACCGGCCTGCTCCTGCACCTTGTTCACGGTCTCCATGGTGCAGTCCTTCATGCGCAGCACGGCAGCGGTGGTCTGGGTGTAGACCTTCTTGGCGTCCTTGCTGGACAGGATCTTGAAGCCAGCAGAACCAAACAGGGTGCCGGCGGCGAACAGAGCGATCTTCTTGATATTCATAGTTGTTTCCCTACCTTTTTCTATTCTTGAATGGAGGGCCTTGCGGCCCGTAAGATTCGGATACCGGATGAACCGGGAAGGGGCACAGCGGCCCCGGACTTCGAGGCTATTGTAACACAATTTTTCCAGTTTTCAAGGGGTTTGGTTGATGTTAATACATATAAACTTTGTACGAAAAGTAGTTAGAAAACGCTATCTCATCGTGTTTTTTACAATAAACTACGGTTTGTAAAGCTGAACTAACCGGGATTCTGCCCAAAAGAAAATTGCCAATTGTACAAAGCGGACAAAAACAGCCTGCCGCAGCAAAAATGCTTGCGGCAGGCTGTGAAACAGGCGGAAGACCGGGTGCGGGGGGTTACTCGGTCAGATCACTGAAATCCGGGAAGTGTACCCCCACCAGGCTGAACTCGCCGTCCTCGTAGTCGTACTCGTAGATGGTGCAGTTGGTCATGCCGGTTTTGGGGCGCTCGAAGGTGCACTTCTGGTTTTTCTGCCAGTAGCGCAGGAAGCCGAAGCTGGAACCGCCGTGGGAAACCGCCAGCACCACGTTGTGGTCCGGCTTGGCCATAATGGCAGAGAGGGTGTCGTTCATGCGCTGGCGCATTTCCAACTCGCCCTCGCCGTGGTAGTAGGTCTTGAAGAAATCGCCGTAGGGCAGCGGCGGGTTGATGCGCTCGCTCTCGCCCTCAATGGTGCCGAAGTTCCATTCCTTCAGCCCCTTCAGGCGGGTGTAAGGCACATCGCCTATGGCCAGCTCCAGCGTATCGCTGCAGCGCTCTGAGGTGGAGCAGTAGAAGTGGTCCGGGTGGATGTTGTTTTTGGCAAAGAACTCTCCGGCGCGGGCAGCCTGCTTTTTGCCCAGCTCGGTCAGGGGAGAATCGCACCAGCCCTGAATGCGGTGCTGCACATTGAACATGGTCTGTGCGTGGCGCATGAGATACAGTTTCTTTTTCATAAAAGACGAAAACTCCTTTCTGCAGGGTACCTTCTTACATCTGAAATAATAGCATAAAACCGGGCAAAAGAAAAGAACGAACCCTCTCAGGCGCTGGCGCGCCAGCTCTCCCGAAGGGAGAGCTTTTATGGGTGTAAACCGACAGATACAAAAAAGCTCCCCCTTTCGGGACCGACTTCCCCCGACCGGGGGAAGATGGCGGAGCCAAAAGGGGGAACAGCTGTCGAGCGAATGCGAGACCGAGAGGGTTTGTTTACAGGATGCGCACCCGGATCACGGCGGGGATGGCGCTTAGCTTTTCGGCCAGGGTCTTGTCCACGGCACCGGTGGCGTCCAGCATGGTGTAGGCCATGTTCTTTTTGCTCTTGTTCACCATGTTTTCAATGTTCAGGCCGGCTTCGGTGGTCAGGGCGGTGATCTGGCTGATCATGCCCGGTTCGTTCTTGTGGATGATGCAGATGCGCTTGCCGCCGGCCCGGGGCTGGTGCACCTCCGGCAGGTTCACCGAGTGGGTGATGTTGCCGTTCTTCAGGTAGTCGCTCAACTCCTTGGCGGCCATGATGGCGCAGTTGTCCTCGGCTTCCGGGGTGGAAGCACCCAGGTGCGGGGTGCATACAATGCCGGGCTTGCCCAGAATGGCTTCGGACGGGAAGTCGGTCATGTAGCCGGATACCTTGCCGCTCTCCATGGCGTCCAGCAGGGCTTCGGTGTTCACCAGCTCGCCGCGGGCGTAGTTCAGGATCTTTACGCCGTCCTTGCACAGGGCCAGGGTCTGGGCGTTGATGGTGTCCTTGGTGGTGGGCAGGTAGGGCACATGGATGGTGATGTAATCGCACAGGGGCAGCATGTCGTTCAGGTTCACGCAGTGGTGTACCTGGCTGCTCAGGTTCCAGGCGGCGTCAATGGAGATGTAGGGGTCGTAGCCGTACACTTCCATGCCCAGCTCAATGGCACAGTTGGCCACCCGGGAGCCGATGGCACCCAGACCGATGACACCCAGGGTCTTGCCCTTGATCTCGTTGCCCACAAACTGCTTTTTGCCCTTTTCCACGGTCTTGGCCATGGCGGGGTCTCCGGCCAGGCCCTGGCACCACTGGGCGGCGGCGGCCACATTGCGGCTGCCCGCGATCAGCATTCCGATCACCAGTTCGGCCACAGCATTGGCGTTGGCACCGGGGGTGTTGAACACCACGATGCCCTGCTCGCTGCAGCGGTCCAGCGGAATGTTGTTCACACCGGCACCGGCGCGGGCAATGGCCAGCAGATTATCATTGAAGGTGGTGTTCAGCATGTCGGCGCTGCGCACCAGGATGCCGTCCGGGGCATCGGTGTCCACGGCCACGTCAAACAGGTTCTTGTTCAGCTTTGCCAGGCCCACCGGGCTGATGGCGTTCAGAGTTTTGATGGTGTACATAATATAAGAAACCTCTCTATGTGTTCTGTAATTAGTGAGCGTGCTCGCCCTCTCAGGCGCTGCCGCGCCAGCTCTCCCAAAGGGAGAGCTTATGAGCGATTCGATGAAATGATCCTTCTATAAAGAGCTTCCCTTGAGCGGAAAGGCTTCCCCCGGCCGGGGGAAGCTGTCACCGTAGGTGACTGATGAGGGCGCAGGTTACAGTGAATTACCCCTCATCCGGCGCTAACGCGCCCCCTTCCCCCCAAGGGGTGAAGGCTTTATAACGCTTTACGCATTCTCTTTGCGGAACTTCTCCATGAAGTCCACCAGCTTGTCGATGCCCTCGGCCGGCATGGCGTTGTAGATGGAAGCGCGCATACCGCCCACCAGGCGGTGGCCCTTCAGGTTCACGAAACCGGCGTCTGCGGCTTCGGCGCAGAACTTCTTGTCCAGATCCGGGTTGGGGCTGGTAAAGGTAACGTTCATGGTGCTGCGGTAACGGTGCTCCACAGGGTTGGTGAAGAAGTCCTGGCCATCCAGGTAGTCATACAGCACCTTGGCCTTGGCTTCGTTGATCTTCTGCATGTTGGCCAGGCCGCCGATGTCGTTTTCCAGGTACTTGAGCACCAGGCCGGTCATGTAGATGCACCAGCACGGCGGGGTGTTGTACATGCTGTCCTTGTTCAGCAGGGTGGTGTAGTTCATCATGGTGGGCACATTGTCGGCGGCATGGCCCAGCAGGTCATCCCGCACAATGGCAATGGCCATGCCGGCGGGGGCTACGTTCTTCTGCACGCCAAAGTAGATGCAGCCGTACTTGGTCACATCCACCGGCTTGGAGAGGATCATGGAGCTCATGTCCGCCACCAGCGGCACGCCTTCCACCTGGGGCACCTCCACGTACTGGGTGCCGAAAATGGTGTTGTTCTGGCAGATGTGGATGTAGCTGGCGTCCTTGTCGTAGTTGATGGCGTTCACATCCGGAATGTAGGTAAAGTTTTTATCCTTGCTGGACGCCACAACGTTCACCTCGCCGAACTTGGCGGCTTCCTTGGCGGCCAGGTTGGAGAAGTTGCCGGTAACCAGGTAATCGGCCTTGCCGGTGGTCATAAAGTTCAGCGGCACCATGGCAAACTGCTGGGTGGCACCGCCCTGGAAAAAGCCGACCTTGTAGTTGTCGGGAATGTTCATCACCCGGCGCAGAGAAGCTTCGGTGTCCTTGATGATGGCATCGAACCACTTGCTGCGGTGGCTCATCTCCATCACGCTCTGGCCGCTGTCGCCGTACTCCAAAAGCTCGGCCTGGGCCTGCTTCAAAACCTTCTCGGGCAGCATACTGGGCCCTGCGCTGAAATTATAGACTCGTGCCATCGTGCACCTCTCCTTTTCCTCAAAAGCCCTCGCTGGCGGCGGGGCGTTGTGTTCTGGATTTGCTCGTAGTATACAGGTTTTGCAGGGTGCAAAACAAGAGCATCTTTGCACAAAGATGGCCCCTCTCCCCCGCCTCTGATG
>CAVIXY010000116.1:4720-6585 GCA_963646665.1 Bacteroides sp. CAG:545 | reverse complement strand
TAGAAACCTAATTATTTATTTTTGAGCCAGTGTCCAGAAAACTGGGTACATATCACTTGCAGAGACCCGCCGGGGCGGGGGTGTTGTTTTTAGTAAACCATTTTTCAAACGCCGGATTTGCCCGGAAGGTCAGGTGCCGTTCCAGAACGCACTGATGGACACATAATCACCGGAATCCGAAAAGCCGATTGCAACGTATTTGATCTCTTCCGTCATATCCTCCACAGCCATGCTCTCCATGGTCTGCTCGGTGCTTTCGTCCATGTTCGGCCATTGTCTCTTTTCGGCTTCCAGCGTCATGCCGCACAACCCGGACTGGAAGCGTGCTCCGATCTGATCATACCGGTCTGCATCTTCCTGAAACAGTGCGTCTGCTTCTTCCTGCGTGATCTGATCCATGGAAAGCTGCTCCATAATGTTTGCTTCTTTGTGCGCAATTTCCGCGCATTCGGCAATCGGGATCAGTTCCACCTCCGGCCAGCCTTTTTCTGCACGGGCCGCGTTGATCCTCTGCAGCGTTTTCTCAACAGCCGCCGTTGTGGGGTATTCTTCCGCCGCCATGGAGCCTGCTGCATTTTCCGGCTCTGCCGCTGTTCCAAACAGCGCTTTCAGCCGGGCAATGGCGGCGCGGATCTTCTCCCGCAGGGCTTCCAGAAGGTTGGCCGCAGCGCTGCTGTCCTTCTCCGGATCTACTTTATCCAGTGCATTGGATGCCGCTTCATAGTCGCTCAGGGCATCTTCGCTGGCGGCGGTCAGTTCGTTCACCTCGGCGCGGCCCACGTAAGCCTGCGCCTGGGTGTAGGGCTGGTCTGCCGCTTTTTCAATTGCCGTGGTATAGTCCGCCTTGGCTTCCGGGTACTGTTCCAGCCCCACATAGGCTTCCGCACGGCCCATATATGCCGGAATGCTGTCCGGGTCCAATTCGATGGCTTCCGTAAAGGACGCCACGGCCTCGGTGTAGTTCAGCTCGGTCAGGTACTTCTGACCAAGGTCAATTTTTTCCTGTGCCTGTGCCGATTTGCTGACGCAGGCCGTGAGCAGGGCAAGCAGCAGCAGAATGGCCGCAGCCAGCCGCAAAGGGGTGTGTTTTGTTTCCGCAAGCATAAAAATTCCTCCGTTTTTGTCCCCCGCAGGAGGGGTTTGAATGCGGGGCAGGCCGCCCCGTCTGGCTTTATTGTACCGGTGCGGCCGCAAAAGGTCAATCCCGCATTTGCAGCTGCCGGGATCTTTGCCGCCGCAGCTCTACACAAACGCCCGCGATTGTGCTATGATAAGGCTGAGCTTCCGGTTTGGCGCTGCCAACCGGAACAAAAAACGAGGTGTGATGTATATGTCTGAACTCATCGAAAATCTGCGGCAGGAAGGGGTCTCTCCCGCCCTGCTGGATGCGGTGCAGGAATACCGCGCCGCCCACGCCCTGCCCGATGCGCTGCGCCCGCGCATTCCGGCTTCTTCCTTTACGTATTACGGCAAAGAGGTGTGGGAGCAGGCGCTGGCGGCGCTGCTCTGCGGCGAAAACCTGCTGCTGGCCGGCGGCAAGGCCACCGGCAAAAATGTGCTGGCCGAGAACCTAGCCGCCGCCTTTGGCCGCCCGGCGTGGGACATTTCCTTCCACGTGAACATGGACGCCGCTTCCCTCATCGGCATGGACACCTTTGCCGCCGGGCAGGTGGTGTTCCGCCCCGGGCCGGTGTACCGCTGCGCCCAGTGCGGCGGCTTTGGCGTGCTGGACGAGATCAACATGGCCAAAAATGAGGCCCTGGCTGTGCTGCACGCCGTGCTGGACTTCCGCCGCGCCATTGATGTGCCCGGCTACGAGCGCATTCCGCTGGCGGAGGAGACCCGCTTTATCGCCACCATGAACT
>CAVIXY010000116.1:0-4710 GCA_963646665.1 Bacteroides sp. CAG:545 | reverse complement strand
CATGAACTATGGCTATGCCGGCACCCGGGAGCTGAACGAAGCCCTCACCTCCCGCTTTGTGGTCATCCAGATGCCCACCATCACCCAGGACAATCTGGAAAAACTGCTGCGCGCCCAGTTCCCGGATCTGGCCGCCAAGTATGTGCACCAGTTTGCGCTGCTCTTTTTGGACTTGCAGAAAAAGTGTGACAGTGCAGAAATTTCCACCAAGGCGCTGGATCTGCGCGGTATGCTGGACGCCCTGCGGCTGATCCGGCGCGGCATCCCCGCAGGGGCCGCACTGGACATGGGCATTACCAACAAGGCCTTTGACAGCTACGAGCAGGGGTTGATCCGCGATGTGATCGCGGCCCGCATTCCGGCCAAGCTCGATGCTGCCAAGCTGTTTGACTGATGGAAGCTCAGAGCTACACCGCGCAGGAGCGGCGGGCGGCCAATCAGGTCTGGGCGGCTGCGGGTGCCTATGGCTTTGAGCCGCTTTTTCTGGCGCGCAACACCGATGGAACCATTGATTTTTACATGAACACCATTGTGGGGCTGGTACACAAATATTACGGTGATCCGCTCATCCGCAGCATTTTCAGCAGCTGGGAGGGCGATCTGCGTCAGGCCATGCTAGACGATATGGCCTGGCTCTACCTGGAAAACGCCGCCTACCGACTGGAACTGCCCCGCCGCCCGGTGCTGGAAGCACTGCGCTACAGCCACGCAGACTACTTTTTTGCCATTCAGTACAAGCTCTCCCGCCAGGAATGGATGGCCAAAAACCAGCTGGTGTATACCATGCAGGCGGCCCGCTGGCGCAAAGTGCTGGGCCGCACCGCTCCGGTGATGACCCCTTACGAAAGCGGGCTGGCTGCCGCACTGGCCCCGGAGCAGGCCCCTGCGCCGGAGCAGCTGAAAGCGGCCTTGCTGGCCGTTTACGCCAAATTTGATCTGTTTGACGGCACCATCCGGCATAAAGCGGCGCTGCACCTGCATCTGGACGGGCTGCTGGCATCTTTGGCCGTCAAGGCCATGCCCACCCAGCTGGTCAAGACCGACCGGGTGACCGTGGAGCATTCCGGCACGGTGGATGCCCCAGGCGATGGGCCGGGCATCGACAAGCGGCGGGCGCATATCACCCTGAAGCAGGATGCCGCGCAGGACCGCGCCTACATTGAAAGCTGCTTCGGCCGCTCGCTTTACCCGCCGGAACGGCTGCGCAAGGCCGAGCAGGAGCTGTGCACCGGGGTGCATCTGGGCTGCCATTTGTGGTTCAGCGCCGGGGTGCCCAGCCCGGAACAGGCCCCCACGCCGGAAGCAAAGCACCTGGCCGAACAGGCCGAGCTGCAGGCCGACCGCAACCGTGCCTACTACGCCAAAAACCGGGAGCTGCACCGCAGCGTAGTGCTGCGCCTGACCGAGCAGATCCGCAACTGCATTCTGGTGCACCAGCAGCCCAACGCCCGCATTGCCCGCAGCGGCAGTCTGGACGCCGAACGGGTGTGGCGCGCCCCCCTGCTGAACGATGCCCGGGTGTTCCGCTGCGCCGAGGAAGAGAACCACCCTTCCTTTACCGTGGACCTGCTGCTGGACGCCTCGGCTTCCCGCCTGCACTGCCAGGAAGTGATCGCCGCGCAGGGCAGCATCCTGGCCGAAAGCCTGGCCAACTGCGGCATTCCCGTGCGGGTATCCAGTTTCAGCAGCCTGCGGGGCTACACCGTGCTGCGGGTGCTCAAAGGCTTTGCGGACAAGAACCGGCAGGACATCAACCGCTACTTTGCTTCGGGCTGGAACCGGGACGGCCTGGCCCTGCGTGCTGCCGGGGATCTTTTGCAGTTTGCACCCGGCCCGGCCGCCCGGCACCTGCTGATCGTGCTGACGGATGCTTCCCCCAACGACAGCCGCCGCATTCCGCCCAGCCCCGAAAACCCGCTGGGCTGCGGCTACGAGGACGCCGCCGGTGTGGCCGACACCGCCGCACAGGTGCGCACCCTGCAGCGCATGGGCATCCGCGTTTCGGCGGTGTTCATGGGCGAGGACAGCAGCGCCGGGGCCGCGGCGCAGATCTACGGCAAAAACATGGCCCGCATCCGCGGCATGGACCAGCTGGCCCGCGCTGCCGGACGCCTGATCCAAAACGAGATCCGTGAACTGGGCGACTGACCGAGCCGGAAAACGTGCTCTGTCCGCTTCGCCCGTCAGCTCTCCCGAAAGGGAGAGCTTTTTCTTTTCCTTATTATAATGGTGTTTCTTTGCGTTGTATGGATACAACCAGTTTTGCCGCATCACAACCATGTATCGGGTTGTAATTCGACTTTTTGAAAATTTCCCGTTGTTTCTGCAAACTTATAGTTGTTTTTTGTCGTAAAATATGCTATACTAAGTTCAGCAAAACCAAAACAATCCCTGCCGGGGGCGCTTGTGCACAGCCCGCCCCGCAGGTTCTCCGGTTTCTTTACAACATTCTGCTGTCGGATCTTTTCAGGGAGGAACACACCATGGACGCCAACCGTTACTTTGATGCCATGCACACCGCCATGTCCAGCCAGCACCCCGGTGCACAGCTGCTGGCCGCCGTAAAGCTGCAGGATACCTGCGGCAACGATGCCTACCTGGAACTGAAACAGCTGCCCGGCGAAGCGGACGCCATTCTGTGCTACTCCACCATGGGCCGCCGCTGCCTGAACTTCCAGCTGTTCCGCAAAGGGTGGCTGCAGTGCCACAACGCAGACGGCCAGCTTACCGGGCGTTTTCCGGCCCGGGCCGACCAGCTGCTGGACGAGACCGATTTCCGTGCCTACTGCCGCGAGGACCGGCTGGACAGCCGCAAGGCCCAGCGCATTGTGCAGGAGCTGACCCGGCTGGCCGGTTCCGATGTGGTAACGCCTGCCCCGCAGAATGCCCGCACCGGCGCACAGATCACGGTAGACAGCTTTGTGGGCTGCGGTTCGCACTGGAGCTACTGGAGCCAGACGGCCTCTCCCTGCCTGCCCGTGGCTGCCATTTTGTACTGGCTGGCCGACAGCCTGGCCGGAACCGAGCGCCGCACCCTGCAGGCCGACCCGCAGGCGGCCAAGCTGGCAGAGCAGTGGCAGAACGGCACCGTGGAGATGTTCTTCCACCCGGCAGTGGCTGCCGCCGTTCAGGCCCCGGCCCGGCCTGTGAGCCGCGCAGCACGCCCGGCCCCCACCTGCGCCCGCAGCAAAAGCTGGCAGAGCATTCTGGCCGTGATGGCAAGCATGTAAGAAGAAATTCCCCTGCAAACTGACGTTCGCAGGGGAATTTTTGCATCTTCTTTAATTCAGATACGGGTCAAGCAATGCATCCACCGTCTTGTTGCGCTTGGGGCTGGGCTTTTTCACGGTACGGCCCCGGCAGACCACCAGTTCCAGGTGCTGCAGGGCGCGCAGATCTTCCAGCGGATTCTGCTTTGTTACAATAAAATCTGCGCTCTTGCCCGGCTCAATGGAGCCGGTAATGTCCCCTACTCCGGCCAGCTGGGCATTGCGCAGGGTGGCAGTGTACAGGGCAAACTGGTTGCTCACGCCGCAGTATTTGTGGAAGTAGCACAGCTCCCGCCAGAAATCGTACTGGGTGATGTAGGGGCAGCCCACATCGTTGCCAAGGCCCACGGGAATGCCGTTGGCCAGCGCTGTTTTTGCACTTTCCACCACGCCGTCAAACACGATTTTGCCGTTGTACTGGTCTTTTTCCGATGCGCCGGACACCGCGGTGTCAAACAGCGCATAGGGCAGCGCCGGAGAGATGGTGGTGCACAGGAACGCACCGCGCTCCTTGTAAAGGCGGATGGTCTCTTCGTCCATTTTGGCGCCATGCTCAATGGAATCCACGCCGTTTTCCAGCGCCACCTTTACGCCCTGAGGCGATTCCGTGTGGGCGGCCACGGTGTAGCCCAGCTTGTGTGCTTCGTCACACACGGCCTTGACCATGTCCGGTGGCATTTTCAGCTCGCCGGGGGTACCCTTCTCGGTGGCATCCAGCACGCCGCCGGTGATCATCAGCTTGACCAGGTCCACTTTCTGGCCGCGGGCTTTCTGCAGCTGGGCCAGTGCTTCGGCATTGTTGTGGGCCGCCACAGCCACCGAGCCTGCCATGTGGCCGCCGGGCACCGAAATGCCCTCGTTGGCGGCCAGGATGCGGGGAGCCAGCAGCCTGCCGGCAGCAGCCTCGTCCCGGCAGCGGGTGTCAAAATCCGCAATGCCGCCCACGGTGCGAATGGTGGTCACGCCGCCCAGCAGTTCCAGTTTGGCATAGCTGCACACCAGCCGGTACGCCACGGCACGGGTCAGCCCGTTGCTCAGAATTTTGCGCACCAGCGCTGCATTGTCGCGGGGTTTTGCGCTGGGCTTGCCGTTGCCCGCCAGATGCACGTGCAGGTTGATCAGCCCCGGGCACAGGTAGCCGCCGTGCAGGTCCAGCACCTCATACCCATCCAGATCCACGCCTTCGTCTGCAATGGCGGTGATGGTATCGTTTTCGGTCAGCACGATCTTGTGTGCCTGCGGCTGCATCTGCTCGGTACCGTCCAGCAGAATGCCGTTAATGTAGGCTCGCTTCATTGGGAACATCCTCTCTTTTGTAAGTTTTTCGACAGGAGTTGTTTTGTTCCAGTATAGCACGCCGCCGCGCCGGGCGCAATCGTGCAGACAAATCATAACCCCGTGTGAGAACACGGGGTTTGCAGAACGGCCCTGTAAGGGCCAT
>CAVIXY010000115.1:0-6592 GCA_963646665.1 Bacteroides sp. CAG:545 | reverse complement strand
TACGAACCATAAAATTCAACCTCTCTATTATTAAAACTCATAAAATACGAACGAATGTCATACATTCCTAAGTTTATAACAGAACGGGGCGGTTTGTCAAGATTTATAAGAACTTTTTCTGTGTTTCGGATTTTTCGGGGCAGCCGGTGCGCTGCAGGCGTTCCATCAGGCGCAGATATTCCAGAAAGCTTTTCTCTTTGAGGATGGCAATGCCCTGCTCCTCGTCCCCAAGGATCAACAGGTTGTCGCCCGGCTGAATGTCAAAAATCTTCCGTGCATTGGCCGGAATCACGATCTGCCCCTTGTCACCCACTTTCACCATGCCAAAAACATGCTTGCCCCGGGGCGGCACTTCCAGCCCCAGGTTTTCCCGGTCCGTTTTCTCGTAGTTTACAAGATCATCCATGGAAACATCGAAGATATCGGCCAGCTGCCTGCAGCGCTCAATGTCCGGCAGGGATTCGCCCGTTTCGTACTTGGATAAGGTCTGGCGTGTCACACCGATTTTTTCGGCCAGCTCATCCTGCGAAAAGCCGTGGAGCTTCCGCAGAGAGATCAGATTTTCCTTAAACACGGCTTTTCTCCTTTCGGATGCCAAGAACGCACCAGCGCAGAACGGGCACCCGGCTGATGAGTTCGTTCAGCAGGAATGCACCGGCAAAAGCACCGATGCCCACCAGCAGATAGACCAGCGCTTCCGGCGTATCCGGGGCGTGTGCGTGCAGTTCATACGCAATGACCGCAATGGGCAGGTAATGAAAAATGTAGAGACCCCATGCCTTTTGGGCCATCCAGCGGGTGAAGTTGTTTGCGGTATCGGCAAAGTTTTTCATGGTTGTGAGGATGGCAAGAATGGCAGACCAGCAGTAGACGCAGGCATGGAGGTTGTTCAGAACGGGCGCAGCGGCGTAATTTTCGCCAAAATAGCGCAGGGTGTACGAGATGCCAAGCAGGGCTGCGGCCAGATCGAACGCCCACCACCAGCGGCACAGCCGCATGAGGACTTCCTCGTGGGAAAACAAAAAATACCCCGCAAAGAAGCAGAAGCCATAAATGCCGAACCGGTAAACTGTGACAATGGGGGTGTTCAGCACCTGCGCCGAACCATAAACGGCAAGTGCCAGCAGCACAATGCTCCAGACCGGTGCTTTGGAACAGAAGCTCCACACCCGGTCTTTTTCCACTTTCCGAACGGCCAGCAGCACAGAGAACAGCCAGAGCATCTGGATGTACCACAGCGGCCCCACGCCGGACAATGCCGCAATCAGATACAGCACGGGCTTCGGAACGGCTGCCATGTCCACACCGCCGCTGATTTTCAGGTTGTAAAGGCCCAAAATCCACTGGAATACAAACAGGCCGATCGTGGACGGAACCAGCAGTTTGCGTGTTTTGTCCTTTAAAAATTGTTTTGCGGTGCGGCTTTGCAGAGCATACCGCGCACTCATGCCCGACACAACAAACAGCAGGGCCATGAACCAGGGATAGGCCCAATACAGGAAGCTGTCCTGGATCTGCCGCTCCTGGAACGGGCCGATCACGCCAAAAGGCTGCACGCCGTTGAACAGATAGATCACATGGTAGATCACAACAAGGACGACCGTTACCCAGCGGATATTGTCCAGATACAGCTTTCTTGCGGAGGTCATAGCATTCCCACCTTTGCAATGATTTTTAACATAGTATAGCATAAAACAGTGCTCCATGCGACCAACTTTCCTTGGCAGAAATGTTCGATTGGTGTTAAAAATCGTTGCGACGCTTTTTGTTTTTGAAAGAAAAGAGCTGCCGCATCAGTTTGTGCAGCAGCTCTTCAAACGCAGCAGATTACTGTTTGCCCAGCTGCCAGAATGCCACAGCGCTGGCGGCGGCAACGTTCAGCGAATCGACCCCGTGGGACATGGGAATCTTCACGGTGTAGTCGCAGGCGGCAATGGTGCTGCGGGCCAGGCCATCGCCCTCGGTGCCCAGTACGATGGCAAGCTTCGGCTCGGCGGCCAGGGCGGCATCGTCAATGGAAACGGAGCGGTCGCTCAGGGCCATGGCGGCGGTCTTGAAGCCCAGGGCGTGCAGCTGCGCCATGCCGTTTTCCGGCCAGTCGGCAGGTACGGCGCCAATCTGCGCCCAGGGCACCTGGAACACGGTGCCCATGCTCACGCGCACCGCCCGGCGGCACAGCGGGTCGCAGCAGGAGGGGGTGATGAGCACGGCATCCATGTTCAGCGCGGCAGCACTGCGGAAGATCGCGCCCACATTGGTGGAATCCACAATGCCTTCCAGCACGGCCACCCGGCGGGCGTTTTGGCATACCTGTTCCACGGTGCGGGGCGCAGGGCGGTGGAAGGCACACAGCACACCGCGGGTCAGCTCGTAGCCGGTCAGCCGGGCCAGCATTTCGCGGTCGGCCGTGTACACGGGGGCATCGCCGCAGCGGCGCAGAATTTCCTGGGCCGGGCCGGTGATCTGGCGGCGCTCCATGAGCAGGGACACCGGCTGGTATCCGGCGTCCAGTGCGCGGGCGATTACCTTGGGGCTTTCGGCAATGAAAAGGCCCTTTTCCGGTTCCAGCCGATTGCGCAGCTGTGCCTGGGTCAGCCGGGCGTAGACGTCCAGCTCCGGGGCGGAAAAATCGGTGATCTCAATGATGTTCGGCATGGAAAAAGGCTCCTTTTGCATTTTTCTTTATTGTAGCACAAGATGCGCAGCAATGCAAAAACTGCTGCTTTACATGGCTGGAATGTGAAAAAAGTATGCTGCATCGCATGTGGGCGCGCTATAATAGGAGCTGCAAAAAAGGAGTGGTGAAACCATGTACAAGCAAAAGCATCGCGGGCAGATGTCAGAGTCCTTTGCGATGGCTGTTTTTCTTTCGATCTCCGGCGGCCTGCAGGACGCCTACACCTATTTGTTCCGCGGAAAGGTATTTGCCAATGCGCAGACCGGCAACATTGTGCTGCTGAGCGTAAACCTGATGGACGGCAACTGGGGCCGGGCGTTCCACTACCTGGTGCCGCTGTGTGCCTTTGCACTGGGCGTGTTTACAGCGGAAAAAATGCGGGAGCGGTTCCTGCAGCTGCAGCAGCTGCACTGGCGGCAGCTGGTGCTGCTGGGGGAAATACTGTTGCTGCTGATCACAGGCTTTCTGCCGGAGCAGTACAACCTGCTGGCCAATGCGCTGGTCTCGTTCTCCTGCGCCATGCAGGTGCAGTCCTTCCGCAAGGTGAACGGCTACGCTTTTGCCAGCACCATGTGCATCGGCGATCTGCGCAGCGGCATTGAGGCGCTGTGCCTGTGGCGGAAAAACCGGGACCCGCAGCGGAAAAAGAGCGCCGAGCGCTATTTTGGCATCATCGCGTTCTTTGCGGTGGGGGCCGGTGCCGGCAGCTGGGCCATTACACGGTTCGGGGCAAGGGGCATCTGGATGTCCTGCCTGCTGCTGCTGGTCAGCTTTGCACTGATGTTCATTCGGGAAGACCTGGAAGAAAACCCGCAGATCAAGCAGGAACTGAGCCAGATCCGGCAGGATGCTGCCGTGATCGACAAGGAACTGAAGGAAGAGCTGCGGGAAGAACAGCAGGAACTGAAGGAGAGCATGGAGCCGCACAACAAAAAAGAGATCCGGTAAACCGAAAAAACGGCCGCTGTACGGGGCTTCCCGCACGGCGGCCATCTTTTTTATAGGGTTATAGAGATCATTCGGAGCGCAGTGCCTTGACTGGGTCGCTCTTGGAAGCACTCCGGGCCGGGATCAGACCGCCCAGAATGGTCAGCAGGGTGGCCAGTGCAATCAGCACAAGCGCGGCGGACAGGGGCAGCTTGGCAACCACATTGGTGCCCTCCGAAACCTTCTGGATGATCATGTTGCCGGGAATGAGCAGAAGCAGGCTCAGGCCCACGCCCATGCAGCCGGAGCACAGGCCGATGATAAAGGTCTCGGCGTTGAACACTTCCGAGATGTTGCGCTTGGAAGCGCCGATGGCACGCAGAATGCCGATCTCCTTGCGGCGTTCCAGCACGCTGATATAGGTGATGACGCCGATCATGATGGAGGACACCACCAGCGAGATGGACACAAAGGCCACCAGCATGTTGCTGATCATGTTGATGATCTTGGTCACCGAGGTCATCAGGGTGCCCACCACATCGGTGTAGTGCACCACCTTGTCGTCCTCGCCGTTGGCTTCCTGCGCGGCGTTGTAGGCGTCCAGCTCGTCCACCACCAGGGCCTTGCTGTCAAAGTCCTTGGGATAGATGGAAATGGTGCTGGGGTCGTCAAAGTCGGCATAGCCCAGGGACTGCAGGTTGCTGTCGTAGGTGGAAGTGGAGGAGAGCATGGTGGACTTCATCAGCTCGGTCAGGTCCTCCTCGGTCATGTTGATCTGGATGGCATTCTGGAAAGCATCCGCATCAATCTTCAGCGCATTTTCCATCTGGCTGCCCAGCTTGGAAAGGCTCTGCTGCATTCCGCTCTGCAGCTGCTGGCTGAGCTGGCTGCTCAGCTGCTGCATGGCGGTGCTCATGGCTGCGCTCAGCTGGCTCTGCAGTGCCTGACTGATCTGTGCCGAGTACTGCTCCATCACCGTCTGCATGGCCTGCTGGATGGCACCGGACACCTGCTGTTCCAGGTTGGCCCCGGCCAGCAGCTCGCTCATGGAGTCGGCCAGCAGCTGCTGGAACTGCTCGGTCTGCATATAGGATTCAAAGCTGATCTTGTCCAGGTTCAGGATGCCGTTGCCAATGACGTAATCCTTGTAACCGGCCAGAATCTTCTGCAGCATGGTCTGCAGGGCCTCGGGCGGCAGCGAAAAGTCGATGTTGGCAAACAGGCTGTCCATGTCCAGGTTCAAATCGCCCAGGTCCAGGCTGCTGAAGTCCAGCGAGAAGCTGTCCGGGTCCAGCAGGGTGGAAAGATCAAAACTGCCGCTGCTCAGGTCAAAAGCGCTGTCCAGGTCCAGGTTCAGCGCGCTGGAATCGAACTGGAAGGCGTTCTTCAGTGCATCGGTGTCCACCGAGAACAGGGACGCCATGTCAAAGGCGCTGCCGGTATCGGTGCCAAAGGCCTCGCCGGTGAACACATTGGTCTGCGGGTCGGCCAGCTGCTGCTGCACGATGGTGCTGGCCTTGGCCTGCTCGATCACATGTTCGGTCAGGGCCTTGGTGTAGCCAATGCCGGAGGACAGCATGGCGGCCGAAGAATTTTCTTTGGGCTGCACAATGCCCACCACGGTCAGGTCGGTGCCGTTGGCCACAACGTCCTTCATATAGTCCGTGTCATCGGATTTGTCGCGCCAGAGCTTGTAGGTGTCATCGTACACGTAGCGGTCGGCGCTGTCAATGAGCTTGAAGGTTTTGCCCAGGAAATCGCTGTAGGAATAGGTTTTGAAATCCTCCGGCACGGTAACGTTCTGATTCTGGGCAAACTGCTGGATCATCTTGTCCAGCTCTGCGTTGTCCCGCAGGCCCATGGCGTACAGGGTGTAGTCGGTCACGCTGCCGGAAGCATCCAGCACCAGCACGCACTCGTTGTAGGCTTCCGGCCAGCGCCCGGCCTTGACCTCGTACTGGGAATCGTACAGGGCGCTGGTGGCAGGCAGCTCCGAGAACACACTGGTGTTCATCATGGAGGACATGATGGAGTTGGAGGAAGAATCCGAGCTGATGCCCAGCGAAGAAAGGGAAGAATCCGGGTTTACCTGCCGGATGCTGCCATCGGCGTCCTGGCGGTAGATCTGGGGTGCTACATTATAAGAATACTCAATGGCAGTGGTGTTGTCCCGGATGGTGGAAGAATCGCTTTCCAGGAACTGCTTCAGCGACTTCAGGTCGTTGGAGGTAATGCCGGACACCATCTGGGAAATGAGCTGCCGCACCGGCACCATGCCCTCTGCGGTGGTCTCCGGCTTGGCAGAGGATGCCCCGGAGGACAGCATGGAGGTAAAGTCCATGCCGCTGCTCAGGATCTGCAGCGGATACTCCGACAGGGTGGAGCGCTCCATGTCGTCAATGTAGTCGTTGACGCCGGTGGACAGCGAGATGATGAGCGCAATGCCAATGATGCCAATGGAACCGGCAAAGGCCGTGAGCAGGGTGCGGGCCTTTTTGGTGCGCAGGTTGTTGAAGCTGAGCGAAAGGGAAGTGAGCCACGACATGGACGACCGGCCCATGTTCTTGTGTACGGGCGGCGTCAGGGCGTCCGCTTCCGGTTGGTAGGGCATGGTGTCGGAGCGGATCACGCCGTCCTTCAGGTTCACAATGCGGGTGGCATAGCGCTGAGCCAGCTCCGGGTTGTGGGTGACCATGACCACCAGGCGGTCCTTGGCCACCTCCTTGAGCAGCTCCATCACCTGGATGCTGGTCTCGCTGTCCAGAGCACCGGTCGGCTCATCGGCCAGCAGAATGTCGGGGTTGTTCACCAGCGCGCGGGCAATGGCCACACGCTGCATCTGGCCGCCGGACATCTCGCTGGGGTGCTTGTGCAGCTGGTTGCCCAGGCCCACCTTTTCCAGTGCTTCGGCGGCGCGGCGCTTGCGCTCGGCCCCCGAAATGCCGGAAATGGTCAGCGCCAGTTCCACGTTGGCCAGCACCGTCTGAT
>CAVIXY010000114.1:0-6626 GCA_963646665.1 Bacteroides sp. CAG:545 | reverse complement strand
TCTCCGTCACGGCTTACGCCGTGCCACCTCTCCCAAAGTGAGAGGCTTTGGCAGTCCATGCAAACCTCATCTCTATGCCAAGGGCTCTCCCCTTGAGGAAAGACTTCCCCCGGCCGGGGGAAGATGTCGCGCAAGCGACAAAAAGGGGAATCTGCCGAACAAAGTGAGGCTGAGAGGGTGAGCCCGCTAGACGTTAAAATATTTCTATCAACTGTTTTTCAAAGCTGCTGCGTGATTTTTCGCAGCAGCTTTTATTTTTTTGCAAAAAGCCCTTGACAAGTGGGGCAAAGCGTGTATTATTGTATCAAGCACTTAATACAGCAACACAAAAAGGAGATGAACCCATGGGCGAACAGTTTGACGCCAGCCGCCCCATCTATGCGCAGCTGGTGGAACGGCTCAAGGCAAAAATTCTGGCTGGCACCTACCCGCCCGGCGGGCACCTGGATTCGGTGCGCGATCTGGCCGCTGCCGCCGGGGTAAACCCCAACACCATGCAGCGGGCACTGGCCCAGCTGGAAACCGAAGGCCTGGTGCGCACCGAGCGCACGGCAGGCCGCTATGTTACGGAGGATACTGCATTGATCGAACAGCTTCGCACCGAAGCCGCCCAGAAGCTGGCGGAAGAATTTTTGGGCAAAATGCGCGGCATCGGCTACAGTCCGGCCCGCGCCGCTGCCCTGCTGGAGCAACTGAGCACCACCAAGGAGGATGCACAATGAGTGAGATTCTGACCTGTGAAGCACTGACCAAGTGCTATGGCAAAGACAAAACCGCGCTGGACGGCGTGGATCTGCACGTAAACTTTGGCCGCATCGTGGGCCTGCTTGGCCCCAACGGCAGCGGCAAAACCACCCTGATCAAGCTGGCCAACGGCCTGCTGCAGCCCACATCCGGCAGCCTTAAAATTGCCGGCATGACCCCGGGCCGGGACACCAAAGCCCTGGTCTCTTACCTGCCGGACGCCGACTGGCTGCCGGACTGGATGCGTGTGGAGCAGCTGGTGGAGATGTTCACCGATTTTTACGCCGACTTTGAAGCGGCCAAGGCCTTTGAAATGCTGGATGCCCTGCAGATCGCCCACAAGGCTCCGCTCAAGACCCTTTCCAAGGGCAACAAAGAAAAGGTGCAGCTGATCCTGGCCATGAGCCGTGCCGCACGGCTCTACCTGCTGGACGAACCCATTGGCGGAGTAGACCCCGCCGCCCGGGACTACATCCTGCACACCATCATCAGCAATTACCGCAAGGATGCCACTGTGCTCCTGTCCACCCACCTCATCGGCGACATTGAGCCGGTGCTGGACGAGGCCATCTTCCTGAAAGACGGCCGTGTGTTTGCCCACCGCGATGTGGAAGAGCTGCGGGAAACCGAGGGCATGAGCGTGGATGCATATTTCCGGGAGGTATTCAAATGCTGAGCAAACTGTTGAAGTACGAATTCAAGGCCACCGGCCGCACCTACATCGGGCTGTATCTGGCCGTTCTGGCGGCGGCAGCCCTGCTGGGCGTTTCGTTCCGGGTTCCCGCCTTTTTGGTGCACACGGCCCCCATTGCCGTGCTGATGATCGTGTATCTGGCCCTGGTCGTTGCTGTTGTGGTCATCACGGTGCTCACCATCGTGCAGCGCTTTACCCGCAATCTGCTGGGGCGCGAAGGCTACCTGATGCACACGCTGCCGGTCAGCAGTGCCCAGCTGATCCTTTCCAAGCTGATCTCCAGTGTGGTATGGACGCTGTGCAGCCTGCTGTGCATTGTGCTGTCCTTCGGGCTGTTCAGCCTGTTTGGCACCATGACCTCTTCCGCACTGGCGGACCTGATGAAAAATCTTTCGTCCTATTGGCCGGAGATTGCAAAGCTGCTGGGCACGGTGGCAAAAGGCTACGGCTTTACCCTGGTGCTCATGGTGCTGGAATGGCTGGCTTCGCTGGTGTGCGCCCTGCTGTGCCTATACACTGCCTGCATGATCGGCCACCAGTGCAAGCAGCACGTTGTGCTGGTGGGCATTGCCGCCTTTGTGGTGCTGAACGTGGTGCAGAACCAGCTGCTGAACCTGCTGCCCTACAACACCGGCAGCACCGGTCTGAACCTGGTGTTCTCCACAGCTGCAGGCGATGGCAGTGTGGTGTATACGGTCAATGGCAACAAAGCCTCTGTCTGGGCCGTGCTGGCCGCTCTGGCTGCTGACCTGGTGCTGTGCGCCGTGTACTTTGCCGCCACCAACTGGCTGATGCAGAACAAGCTGGACCTGGAATAACCTCCGGATACCGCAAAGAACCCCTCGGAGAAGTTCTCCGAGGGGTTCTTTTTGCTTTTTTCAGGTTCTCAGCACTTGTCGTACTGGTCCTGCAGGTACTGGCGGCAGGCTGCAGCGTTTTCCGGAGTGGTGTTCTCCAGCGTTGCAAACACAAACGGCTTTTCCTGCTTGGCAAAGCGCAGAATGGTGGAGTAATCCCCCATCTCGCCCTGGCCTGCGCCGCAGGCCTTCAGCTGGCCGTCTGCATCCTGACGGATGAAGTCCTTGAAGTGGATCATGGCAATGTCTTTGCCCAGCAGCTCAATGGCTTCGGCAAACACTTCCTCGCGGCGGTCCACGTTGTCCATGCTCAGCATGTTCACCGGGTCGAACAGGACCTGCAGGTTGTGGCTGCCGATCTCGTCCAGCACCAGGCGGGCGCGCTTTGCATCGTACACAATGTGGCGGGCCACCGGCTCAATGGCCACGGTCACACCATACTGCTCGGCGCAGCGCACCACGGGCTTCAGGTTCTTGATGAAGGTGATCAGAGCCTTGTCGCTGCGGCACTCGGGGCAGAACTTGTACTCCTGGTTGGGGGCACCGGTCTCGGTGCCCACCATGCCGCAGCCCAGCAGGCTGGCAAAGCGGATGTGGGCGTAATACTTTTCCTGCATCTCGTGCAGCACATTCTCGTCCGGGTGGGCCAGGTTCAGGTAGTTGCCCAGCACTGCCACGTCAATGCCGTTTTTCTCAAACAGATGGCGCAGATACAGAGCATAGCCGGGGGTCAGGGCACCGGGCGTGCAGGGATATTCCTTCATTGCCTTGCTCAGTGCCAGGTGGGCGCAGGTAAAGCCCTTTTCGCGCACCAGCGGGAGCAGCTGCTCCATGGGCAGCTTTTCCGCATCGTGCAGACGCAGACCAAATTGGATCATGGGGTGTTCCTCCTTTTTAACCGTTCAGCAGCGCAACCGCTACATCGTTCACATTGGTGCCGGTGGCGCCGGTCATGATTAAGCCGTCCGCCGCCTGCAGGGCATGGTAGGCATCGTTCTGGCGCAGCACCTCAAACACATCCAGCCCCTTGGCTGCCAGCGCTGCGGAGGTTTCGCCGTCCACATAGCCGCCGGCTGCATCGGTGGGGCCATCGGTGCCATCGCTGCCCACCGAGAACACCGCCGCATCCAGTCCGGCAATGCCGGGAGCTGCCGCAAGGGCCAGCTCCTGGTTGCGGCCACCCAGACCCTTGCCGGTCAGGTGCACCACCGTCTCGCCGCCGGCCAGGAAGGCCAGCTTTTTGCCGCTGCCGGCATGGCTCTTGAGGATGCTGGCCAAAAAGCTGCCGGCCTCCCGTGCTTCACAGCAGAGCTGGTCGGTAAGCATCACCGGCTCGTAGCCCAGCGCACGGCACTCCCGTGCTGCGGCTGCACACAGCTCCCGTACACTGCCGGTAATGCGGGTGGTCACGTTGGTCAGGTTCTTGGGGGTCTCCTGGGCCAGCAGGGCGCGGGCCTTATCGGAAAGCTTCAGCTGATACTTTTCCGCAATGGCCAGTGCTTCGGCGCAGGTGGAAGTGTCCGGCACAGCCGGACCGCTGGCGATCATATCCAGCGGGTCGCCCAGAATGTCGCTGAGCACGATGCTGAACACCTGAGCCGGAGCGCACAGCTGGGCAAAGCGGCCGCCCTTGACGGCGGAAAGCCGCTTGCGGATGGTGTTCATCTCCACGATGTCCGCACCGCAGGCCAGCAGCTGGCCGGTGATATCCTGCAGCTCTTCGCCGGGGATCAGCGGCTTTTCAAACAGGGCGCTGCCGCCGCCGGACAGCAAAAACAGCACGCTGTCCTCCGGGCGCAGGCCGGTGACCAGGTCCAGTGCCTTCTGGGTTCCGGCAAAGCTGCCCTCGTCCGGCACCGGGTGGCCGCCCTCGCAGCAGACCACACCGGGGATCTCGCCTTTTACGTGGTCGTATTTGGTCACGACCACGCCGCCGTCCACCTTTCCAAGGGTCTGCACGGCAGCTTTGGCCATCTGCCAGGCCGCCTTGCCGGCAGCCACCAGCAGCGTGCGTCCGCCGTGGGGTTCAAACTCCCGCAGTGCCCGCTGGACGGCTTCGTCCGGCAGAACTGCGTGCAGGCTGGATGCAACGATCCGATCTGCATCCTTGCGCAATGCCTGATTCATGAGGCAGCCTCCTTATTTACGGGATGGGATCTGCTTTGCCTTAAAACAGGATATGTGCCCTGCGGGCACAGGCAGCACTGCAGCCTTGGGGCCGCAGCACTCATTGCCGCCGCAGGCGGCGCATTTTTCCGCACAGCGGAACCACATGCACGCAGAGCACATCCTGATTTGCAAACGCAAATCACATCATTTTTAATTGAAATTTACAGCAGACCTGCTTCGGTCATGGTCTTGACAAAGCCCTGCTTTGCAGCACCTTCCGGGGTGGGCAGGGTGGGCAGGTACGGCACGCCGACCTTGCGGCCGCGCAGCGTTGCCATGTCCTTGGCTGCCACGGGGAAGCTGGCGGCGTCCATGGACAGACGCACCGGGTTCAGCTTGAACTGTGCTTCCAGGCTGCCTGCCAGGTCACCGGCGGCGTACTTGTTGTACACATCGGTGATCAGCTCCGGCATGAAGTTGGCTGCGGTGCACACGCCGCCCACAGCACCGTGGCACAGGCTGGCGTACAGCAGGGTGTCCTTGCCTCCAAACACCTTGAAGTCCACATCGCGGGTACGGCGGATGAACTCCGAAGTCTGGGTAATGTCGCCGCTGGTGTCCTTCATGCCAACAATGTTGGGCACGTTGTGAGCCAGCTCATCCACCAGCTGTGCGCTCAGGGTGTAGCCCACACGGCCGGGGTTGTTGTACAGCAGAACGGGCGTTTCGGGCACGCTCTCGGCAATGGTCTTGAAGTGGTTGTACAGCTCTGCATAGGTGGGCTTGAGGAACATGGGCTGCAGCACGCTGACAGCGGATGCACCGTTCTTCACAGCCATCTGGGCCAGGCGGCAGCACTTTTTGGTGCTGATGGCACCAATGCCAAAGTACACCGGCACACGGCCTGCAGCCTGATCCACCATGATCTTGAGGCCGCGTTCCATCTCGTCCTCTTCCACCATGTAGAACTCGCCGTTGGAGCCGAATGCCAGGATGCCGGACACACCGCCGTTGATGACGTAGTCCACCTGGTCACGCATACCAGCTTCGTCGATCTTCTCATCCTCGTCAATGACAGTCAGAATGGGAACGACAACGCCCTTCATAAATTCGGTATTCATCGTTTTGCTCCTTTTTTCTCAGCGGCCGATCTGAATGCCGGTCAGGTACTCGTAGTACTGTGCAATGGCGCTGTGGTCCTTCTGGCCGCCCTCGTGGTTGTGCAGCCACTGCAGGATCTCCTGCACCTCAGCGGTCATGGGCACAGGAGCACCCACGGCATGTGCGCAGTCCAGAACGTTGTTCAGATCCTTGATGTGCAGGTCGATCTTGAAGCCGGGCTTGTCGTTGCCGGCGATCATCATGGGAGCCTTTGCGTTCATAACGGTAGAACCTGCCAGGCCGCCCTTGATGGCCTGGAACACCAGCTCGGGGTCCACGCCAGCCTTCTGAGCCAGGGTCAGAGCCTCGGCCAGAGCCTGGATGTTGCAGGCCACGATGATCTGGTTGGCCAGCTTGGTGGTGTTGCCGGCACCCACCTCGCCACAGCGAACGGTGGAAGCGCCCATAGCGTCCAGAATGGGCTTGTAGGTATCAAAAATGTCCTGCTTGCCGCCGACCATGAAGCTCAGGGTGCCGTCAATGGCCTTGGGCTCGCCGCCGGAAACGGGAGCGTCCAGCATCTCCACGCCCTTCTTCTGCAGTTCAGCGTAGATCTCCTTGGAAGCAACGGGGTT
This sequence comes from Bacteroides sp. CAG:545, assembly GCA_963646665.1. Classification (GTDB taxonomy): domain Bacteria; phylum Bacillota; class Clostridia; order Oscillospirales; family Ruminococcaceae; genus Faecalibacterium. The sequence continues at coordinate 486 of CAVIXY010000114.1, read as the reverse complement.
GATGGAGCTGCAGTCGATAAAGACGGAGCCGGGCTTCATGTGAGAAGCCACGCCGTTGTCGCCCAGCATCACTTCCTTGACCTGGGGGGAGTTGGGCAGCATGGTGATGACAACATCGCACTGCTCGCCGATCTCCTGCTGGGTTGCGCCCTTGGCACCGGCTGCCTCCAGCTCCTGCACGGGAGCCTGGCTGCGGTTGTTGACCAGCAGGTCGGTGTAGCCAGCCTTCAGCAGATTCTTAGCCATGGGCTTGCCCATGATACCCAGACCGATAAAACCGATTTTCATACTTGTACCCTCCATAAAATCAGAATCCGATTGTTGATGGTTGTTTTTTTTTTTATTTTCTCCTGCGCATCCCATCAGGTAATGGGTGCCGGGTTGAAAATGCACATATCGTTGTGGAAGCCGTACTGGTCACTGTACGGCTCCTTGATGCCGCTGGCCACATCCAGGATCATGTTGAAGATCTCGGTGCCCACATCG